>NZ_FLYE01000010.1 GCF_900093605.1 Candidatus Terasakiella magnetica | reverse complement strand
GGTGTCTAACAAACTAGGGGCTTGCCACAGTTCAACATCGCTGAAAGCCGATTGATATATTTATTGATTGATTGTTAATGGGGCCATGGGTTTCATTCCCCGTCTTTTCGCTATTTCTGAAATTTGTTTCCAAGTTTTCTTTGGGAATTTCTTTTTGGCATTTGCAGGAACAAACCGAATGATCTCAAGCACCATGCGACATTCATCGCGGCACAAAGTTCCAATCTGCTTATTTTCGCCAAGAAGTTCTTTCAGGCCGTTGTAGACAGTTTGATATGACTGGATTGTTTTTGGTGTGCGGTTGGCTGCTGGGTCTGCCATGTATCGTTCAAATAATTCCTTGATAGTAATGGACGGCTTTTGTTTAGGCTGAATGCTATCGCCAACAACCTCCAAAACAACTTCTCGGATCACGGATTTTAATGTTTCAGAATCTGTATTCTGGTGGAGCTTGGTTTGGGCTCCATGTGTAATAGTTTTGTGTAACACTTTTTCAGGGCGATATTCTGGTTGTGCAGCACCAGAACGAACTTGATTAAACCAATCTTCAAACTCAAATGCCATCACGCGACACTTTGAAATGGCTGTTCTATAACTCTTTGTTTTTAATGATTTATTTATGCTGATTCTGTTGATGCTATTAACAAGATCAGAAGGGACTCGGACTCGGTAGTGCCAGATATTCCCGCGTTTCCATAATCCATTGAGCCTAGCCATTTGGCACCTCACTCAACGATGATGTGTAACACTTATGTGTAACAGTTTGAGAAAGTTGGCTTGCTGATAGTCTGTTTAGATGGTTGATTTCATTATTTTGAGATGGTTTGAGATGCTCAGGCAATTGACCTAAACCATTGATAATAATATTGACTTTTGAACTTTTGCCCATAACGACAAAACCCCTCGCTAATGCGAAGGGTTTGTATAATGGTGGAGCCTAGCGGGATCGAACCGCTGACCTCAACACTGCCAGTGTTGCGCTCTCCCAGCTGAGCTAAGGCCCCTTAGATTTAAGTAGGCGCAAAATAGCTTATTTCTCAGAGCTTGCAAGATAAAAATGCAATTGCTTTGAAAAAAATAATTAGAGGTTTTGGTCAACAACGCCTTCGTCGATATGTTCCATGATTTCAGACATATCGGTTTCATCGCTGCCCACAAGATCTTCTGTATCTTCGATGAAATCATCTTCGCCTTCGCTCGCCTCAAGGTCGGTTTCCACATCTTCGAATTCATCTAGGATGTTGCCGGCCTCTTTTTTGGGTGGCGCGGTGTCGTCCACATCGCCTTTTTTGGCCATTAAGGCGGCTTCGTCATTGATCGGCTCATTGCATTTCGGGCACGAGGCATCAGCGTTGCGCATATCATAATAATGTGCGCCACAGCCCGGACATTCGTGCTTGGTTCCCCATTCGGGTTTCATGTGCGGCCCTCCCTTCGCGACTTTTTACAAAGGCTGGCGCGTCAAACAGATACATCTCAAAAGCATCTGTTTTGGTCGCCAGATACCGGGACAATTTGTCCCTGATTGATAATAGTTTCAAAGCAGCTTTTCACATGGATAAAGACCACTTTGATGACATGTACACATTCAATTCATATGTACTGTAAAACGAAAAAGTCAAAATGTCTCGTTTAGAGTGATCCTAAATTAAAATTTTCGCATTTTTCTTTGATTGACTTCACGCGCCCACTGTACGAAAGTGCGCTGAAATTCTTACTTTTCGTGGAGTAAAAGCGGTGAAACCTGTCGTCTCTCAACAATCTTCTGCATTAACGGGCTCTATTCGTGTACCCGGTGATAAATCCATTTCACACCGGGCCTTGATGTTTGGTGCCATGGCTGTGGGTGAAACCAAAGTCACGGGCTTGTTAGAAGGTGAAGATGTTTTATGCACCGCTGCTGCCATGCGCAGTCTTGGTGCCAGTGTTGAACAATGTGATGACGGCACATGGGTGATTAAGGGGCGCGGTGTTGGCGGTTTTTCTGAACCAACGGGTGTCTTGGATATGGGGAATTCCGGCACGGCCGCACGCTTATTGATGGGGGTGCTTGCCACGCAATCCTTCACCACATTCATGACAGGTGATGCCTCGCTTTGTTCGCGCCCAATGGAGCGGGTGATGAAACCTCTGCGCCCCATTGGCGTGAGTTTCGTGTCGCGTGAAAATGGGCGCATGCCTATTGCTATCCAGGGCACAAGCGCACCGATGCCAATTTCATATGAATTGCCTGTGGCGTCTGCGCAAGTCAAATCCGCTGTCATGCTCGCAGGTCTAAACGCACCGGGTAAAACAACGGTGATTGAACCTAACCCAAGCCGCGACCATACGGAAAAAATGCTGCAGCATTTTGGTGCTGAGGTTGAAGTTGAAGAAACCGATAAAGGCGGGCGGGTGATTACCCTGACAGGCCAGCCAGAATTGGTTGCCCGCGATGTGATCGTTCCAACCGATCCAAGCTCTGCAGCCTTTCCTGTTGTTGCCGCACTCATCACACCGGGATCAAAAATTACCGTAGAAGCCGTCGGCATGAACCCGTTGCGCACAGGCCTGTTTGCCACACTTAAGGAAATGGGCGGCAAGATTACTGAGGAAAATGTCCGCATTGATGCGGGTGAAGAAGTTGCCGACCTTGTTGTTGAATATTCTGAACTTACAGGGGTGACGGTTCCTGCCTCGCGCGCGCCTTCCATGATTGATGAATATCCTGTGTTGGCTGTGGCCGCTTCTTTTGCCAAAGGCACCACTCATATGGAAGGGCTGGAAGAACTTCGCGTTAAAGAAAGTGATCGCCTTGCTGTGGTTGTGGAAAGTCTTAAAGCCTGTGGTGTGGATGTGACAGAAGGCGAAGACTTCATGATTGTTAACGCCACGGGGGAGGCGGCCTTGGGCGGTGGTGAAATTAAATCACGTCTGGATCACCGCATCGCCATGTCTTTCATCGTTTTCGGTTTGGCTTCGCAAAAACCGGTGACCATTGATGATGGCTCCCCTATTGATACCAGCTTCCCGGGCTTTATTGACCTGATGAATGGCTTGGGTGCAAAAATTTCTTAAGGTGTTTTGATATGACAATCGTGGTTGCAATTGATGGTCCAGCAGCAGCTGGTAAAGGCACATTGGCACGCCGAGTCGCAAAAGATTTAAATCTCGCCTACCTTGATACGGGACTTTTATACCGGGCAACGGGTTTTGCCGTGATCCAAGCCGGGGGCGATCTGGATGATGCAAATGATGCGCTTAAAGCGGCGCAAAATTTAACGCCAACTGACCTTGAAAATGAAAAACTCCGCCATGATGAAGCCGCACAAGCAGCCTCAAAAGTGGCGGTAGTTCAACCTGTTAGGGATGAGTTGCTGGAGTTTCAACGCCGTTTTGCAAGCCAGCCACCAGCAGGTAAGGCAGGGGCTGTTTTAGATGGGCGTGATATCGGGACTGTGGTCTGTCCGGATGCCCCTGTGAAACTGTTTGTGACGGCCTCATGCGAGGTTCGTGCACAAAGACGACTAAAAGAGTTGCAAGATCGTGGTCTTGAAGCTATATACGCGCAGGTTTTGCAGGATATGAAAGACCGCGATGCGCGTGACAGCCAACGAGCTGCTGCGCCATTAAAGGCAGCCGATGATGCGGTGATTTTGGATACCTCCGATCTGGGGATTGAAGAAGTCATTGAACAGGCTAAATCGATCATCTCTGAAAAAGCCTGATAACACGTCTGCAGGTTGACTTTTGACGGTCCTTTTATTGGAAGGGGCGTGAGAGGTCTTTTTGCACTTTTAATAAAGGGGGTCGACAGGGTGTCACTGCACTGTTTGACCTGTATCCTTTGGACGCAATTGCTGGTGACAGACCAACGGAACCAACCGTTTGGCATGTAACAATATTATTATAGGACTTATTATTATGAACGAAGCAGCTCCTGCAGTTGAAGATTTTGCAGCGCTTTTCACCGAATCTTACGGTGAAGAAGCACTTTTTGAAGGCCAAGTAGTCACTGGTACAATTATCGGTGTTGAAAATGATTTCGCGATGGTTGACGTCGGCTTGAAATCTGAAGGCCGCGTTCCCCTTAAAGAATTCGGTTTCGGCGAAGAAGCACAGAAATTGTCCGCTGGCGACAATGTTGATGTGTACGTTGAACGTTATGAAAATAAAGACGGCACTGTTGTTCTTTCACGTGAAAAAGCAAAACGTGAAGAAGCATGGAAAAACCTCGAGAAGCAGTTCGAAGCTCAAGAGCGTGTTAACGGTGTTATCTTCGGTCGCGTTAAAGGTGGCTTCACAGTTGACCTTAATGGCGCTGTTGCCTTCTTGCCTGGTTCACAAGTTGATATCCGTCCGGTACGCGACGTGACTCCTTTGATGGGCAACGCACAACCATTCCAAATCCTTAAAATGGACCGTCAACGTGGCAACATCGTTGTTTCACGTCGTGCAGTTCTTGAAGAAGCCCGCGCTGAAGCACGTGGCGATCTCATCAAGGGTCTGGAAGAAGGTCAGGTTCTTGACGGTGTTGTTAAAAACATCACTGACTACGGTGCATTTATCGATCTTGGCGGCATTGACGGCCTGCTGCACGTTACAGACATTGCATGGCGTCGTATCGCTCACCCATCTGAAGCTCTTCAAATTGGTGAGACTGTTAAAGTACAGGTTATCCGCTTTAACTCTGAAACACAGCGTATCTCCCTTGGCATGAAGCAGCTTGAAGCTGATCCATGGGAAGGCGTAGACGGCAAATACCCAGTAGACGGCAAATTCTCTGGTCGTGTTACAAACATCACTGATTACGGTGCGTTTGTTGAGCTGGAGCCTGGCGTTGAAGGTCTGGTACACGTTTCTGAAATGTCTTGGACGAAGAAGAACGTACACCCAGGTAAAATCGTTTCTACTTCTCAAGAAGTTGAAGTTATGGTTCTGGATGTTGATCCGGTTAAACGTCGTATCTCTCTTGGTCTCAAGCAGTGCTTGTCTAACCCATGGGATGCATTCTTGGCTGAACACCCACAGGGTGCTGAAGTTGAAGGCGAGATCAAGAACATCACCGAATTCGGTCTGTTCATCGGTCTTAACGGCGAAATCGACGGTATGGTTCACATGTCTGATCTGGCATGGGAAGGCACACCTGAAGAAGCGCTTGCCTCTTTCTCTAAAGGCGACGTTGTAAAAGCGAAAGTTCTCGACGTTGACGTTGAGAAAGAACGCATCTCTTTGGGTATCAAGCAGCTTTCTGAAGATCCATTTGAGTCTGCTTCTTCTGACATCAAGAAAAACCAAGTTGTAACTTGTACAGTTATTGGTGTTGAAGAGAACGGTCTTGAAGTTGAAGTCGAAGGTGGCCTGACTGGTTACATCCGTCGTGGTGATCTGGCGCGTGATCGTGGTGATCAACGCACTGACCGCTTCAACGAAGGCGACAAAATCGACGCTAAAGTGACACAGTTTGACAAGAAAGCACGTAAAGTGTCCTTGTCTGTGAAAGCTCTGGAAGTTGAAGAAGAGAAGAAAGCAATGGCTGAGTACGGCTCAAGCGACTCTGGTGCTTCTCTTGGCGACATCCTTGGTGCTGCTTTGGAAAACAAAAAGAACGACTAAATCTTTAGTCACCTCTTTTTGACGTTTTCTGGAAAACCCCTTTCTGCTTCTTGCAGGGAGGGGTTTTTCTTTTATAGTAGGCGTCTTACTTCGCGAGAACCATAAGGTAAAATATAATGACTTTCTCTGCTGATTATCTCTTGGACCGTATCCGTCTGAAACGCCGCCTGCGTATTTGGCAGGGGATCGGCATCTTAGCTGTTTGCGGGGCGCTGTTGGCGCTGGGCGCGCGCTTTGACATGTTTGGACATGGGGATCATATCGCACGTTTGTGGGTCGAAGGGGTGATCCGCGATGATATTGATCGCGATCATATGATTAATGAGCTGGCAAAAGATGATCAGGTCAAGGCGGTGATTGTGCGCATCAATAGCCCCGGTGGCTCAGTTGTCGGTGGGGAAGCACTATATCGTTCCTTGCGCAAACTTGGGGAGAAGAAGCCCGTTGTTGCGGTCATGGGCGAAGTCGCTGCTAGTGCCGGATATATGACGGCCTTGGCGGCAGATCATATCGTAGCGCGCGAAGGCACCATTACAGGCTCAATCGGTGTGTTGATGCAGTCAGCCAATATAAAAGGCCTGATGGAGAAAATTGGCGTTAAGCCTGTGGTGATTAAAAGTTCGCCCCTAAAAGCAGCGCCGAATCCAATGGAAGATATGACACCAGAAGTCCGAAAAGCCACTGAAAGCGTGATTTTGGATATGTTTAGCATGTTTCAGTCTATGGTGATGGAGCGTCGCGGCCTTTCAAAAGATGAAGTCGTTAAGCTTTCCGATGGTCGAATTTTTACAGGCAGGCAGGCTGAAAAGGCCAAGTTGATTGATGAAACGGGCAGTGAAGCTGCGGCTTTGGCTTGGCTGGAAAGTCAAAGAGATGTTTCTTCCTCCCTTGATGTCATTGATGCCTTATATAAGGAAGAAGACCTTTGGGCAGGTGCGAAAAATGCGATTATTTATAGTTTTTTTGATAAAACATTGATTTCTAAGGGACTTAGTCTTGACGGTTTGATTTCTGTCTGGCAACCTTAACTTTAAAGAGAGAGCATTAGGGTAGGTTTTTAACCGCCTCGTTTTTAAAGAAAGGGAGCAGGTGCCCATGACTAAGTCGGAATTAATTGCACGTTTAGCGGAAGCTAACCCTCACCTTTTCCAACGCGATGTGGAACGGATCGTTTCTACAATCTTCGATGAGATCACACAGGCTTTGGCGGATGGTGATCGTGTTGAGTTGCGTGGCTTTGGTGCTTTTTCCATTAAAACCCGTGGATCACGTGTGGGGCGCAACCCGCGCACAGGTGCATCTGTTGATGTGGGTGAGAAGGCTGTGCCGTATTTTAAAACCGGCAAGAAGCTGAGAGAACGCCTTAACCATAGCTAATCCTTTTTGATGGTGTTATGACAGGTTTCATGCGCAGCTTTGGTCTGTGCATGTCTGGCGTATCTGGTTTTCTTGCATTGAAAGTATGGCCTTATGAAACTTCTTTCTTGGTTGATCTTCCTTCCTTTTGCAGCCGTTGTTGTGATTTTTGCAATCTCGAACAGAGCTGAGATTGCGGTTAATTTCTGGCCGCTGCCTTTCAGTCAGGATATCCCGCTTTATCTGTTAAGCCTTGGTACACTTGCGTTTGGCTTTTTCTTTGGGGCTTTGCTGACATGGTTGTCGGTTGCTAAATGGCGCGTCATTGCCATGAGCCGCAAGAAAGATACGAAATATGCCGAAACAGAAGTGGCCCGCCTGCAAGAACAGTTAGCTGAAGCGCAAAAACAGCAAAAACCAAATCAGGAAGTCTTACCCGCGGTTAAGTCTGGCGCGGCGTGATTTTTGTGTTTAGCACCTGCTAATGAACCAATATGTCAAATAATTCTGAACTACAATACACCTACAATCGTAAAACAGTATTGACACAGGCACGTTAGTAAGCCAGATATCTTTTAACAAGGTTCCACATTATAGGAGGATAGCTGTTGTCTTTTAAGTGGCAAGAAAGTATGTCCGTCGGCATTTCTGTTGTTGATGATGATCATAAAAAACTGATTGCAATGATTGAGCAGTTTAGAGGCCTTGTTGATACCTTGAATGAAAAGAGTGAAAAAGAAGCCGCGATCGAGCTTGATCAGGTCTTTTACCTGTTGCATGATTTTACCAAGACGCATTTTCGCCGTGAAGAAATGATCATGAAGGCGCTGAAATATCCAGATGTGAAACGCCATGTTGTTTTACATCAGGAATTGATTAAGCAATTGATGACGGCCTATGGCAAGTTTAAGGAAGAACGCACCAAGGGGAATCTACAGGGGCCGATAAATGAATTGGCAACATTGTTAAATCAATGGATTGTAAATCATATTCTACAAGAAGACCTACAGTTGAAGCGCATGAAGAAGCCAACTGCTTAAAAAGGCTTTCTATTTCGGGTTGAGCCCTCCTCCCTTAAATTTTTGCTCAAAAGCCCAAAAAATAATAGTATTAAACCAACCCGTAGTGTATTAGACTTTCCTTGGAAGTGTAGTCTGCTATTGCGTTGGAATTATTATGTTTATTGTGGCAGTTTTAAAGAACTCGGGTCAAAAGAATTTTGAGGCTTTCTGGAACAAACAGGAAGCGGCGACTTTCTGGTCAGAAATTATTTCATGTCGAAAGAAACTAGAAGGTGACGTGGTTCGTGAGGTCTCCCTTTACGAAAGCGAAGCAACCTCTATTGAATATGGCGTGAAAGAAGCCCGTCAAGGCAGGCTGCCCGCACTTAAAACCCATAAAATGCTTGAAAATATCCCGTTTTACGAAAAGGTAAAACGCACAGGTCCGGGTGTCGTTACACCGGAAGTGATCGCCAAGGCTGAAAAAGAAATTCAAGCCCAAAGCGCACGTTTTGTGGATGTGACCAAAGAAACGATTGCTGAATTTAAGCAAAAAGTGGCCGCAATGGATGCCGCTAAGGAAGTAAACCCCGCAGATATGGCGCAGATGCAAGATATTTGCTATAACCTTAAAGCCCAAGGCGGCGGGTATAGCTATACGTTGATTACGTTTGCAGCAGGCCATTTAGAGAAATACCTCAATCGTGCTGCTGGAACAGAAACGGTCAATGAGCGCATCATTAATATTTTGAACGCCTATGTGACCACTTTTGAATTTATCCTGAATAACCGCATTAAAGGCACAGGTGGGGATTTAGGCCGTGCCCTGATTAAAAAACTTGATCAGGTGATTAAAGGCGTTGAAGAATCCATTGATGTGAAGGCTGTGAGCGAAGCGGCGAAACCCAAGCCCCAGCCCAAACCCAAAGCGACTCCAAAACCAGCTGTGGAAGAGCAAAAACCAGCAGCAGCTGCACCAAAAGCGGCACCTGCTACACCAAAGCCTGCACCACAGGCACCGGTCGAACAACCCAAACCAGACCCAAGCGTTATTTCTCAGGAAACATTGGCAGAATTGTTCGACGAGAACAAATCATCTTCCACGCCAAAGGCCGATATGCCCAAAGTGGATGCCAGCAGCTTTGACTGGTCGGATAAATATGTATTGGGGATCGCAGAGATCGATGAAGATCACCGCTATCTCTTCCATCTGATCCAGCAGTTCTATATGGCAACAGAACGTGAAGCGAGCCTTTATGAGATGGATTATATCCTTTCCATCCTGAAAGCCTATGCCCGTGTACACTTTGGTCGTGAAGAAGCAATCCTCGCCATGTGTGGTTATGATGATCTCCTTGAACATACAAAAAAGCATGAAGAGCTTTTGGCTGAACTCGATGAAATGCGTGATTATTACATGATGTCGTCTGATCAGGATGCGCGTGAAAATATCTCCGCCACCTTCTATAAATGGATCAGTAACCACATTTTGATCCATGATGCGGATTATAAAGAGGCTGCACAGGCAAAAATCGAGAAAGTATCTGCTTTCCTACAAGAATTCGACATGCCGAAATCTTGGCTGGGGGACAATGAATAATGAAGAAGTTTCAGAGCTATGGTTTTGGGGATTTAACCTTTCTGATTGTGGATGTGGACCGTTGGTCGGCGAGCTTGACAGAAACCGTCTTGCGCACTTTTGGGGTACGCAATTGTGTCTTTGCCTCAAACGAAGCTGACATGATGGAAATGTTGTTGACCCAACGCCCGGATGTGATTTTCATGGAATGGCGCTTAAAGTCTGATAGTGGCATCGATTTAGTGAAAAAAATCCGCAATGCCTCGTTTGAAAGCTATCAGCACACACCGATCTTTATGCTCACCGCCATGACCGATATGGAAAATGTGTCTGAGGCACGTGATGCGGGTGTGAATGAGTTTTTGGCAAGACCGTTTTCACCAGGCAATCTTTATAGCCGGATTTGTGCCATGGTCGCCAACCCACGCCCTTTTGTGGATTGCGCAACCTATAAAGGGCCGGATCGTCGCCGTCGCCGCATGCCTGTGCCGATTGATCGCCGTAGAAAAGGTTAATCATCCATGCATATTATTGGGAAGTTTCCAGAAACAGGCCAAGCTGAATTTCATGCTTTTGCAGAAAAAAGCAAAGCGTCTGAATTTTGGTCCCAATCAATATCTAAGGTAAAACGTGGTGAAGTCTCTGGTGAGGGCCTTGGGGAACTCAGGCTGTTTGTTGTGGAGGCTGATGATGAAGCGGCGGCCCTCAAAGAGGTTGAGGCTGGAAATTGTGAAGCACATAAGACATTTGCTTTAGAGGGTTATGTCCCGCTTTTAGAAAAAGCCCGTGCAGATGAAAATACACCAGCCATTGATGTCAATGTGATTGCGGCGGCTGAGCGTGATGTTGAAAATTTAAGTGATTCATATCAATCTTGGATTAGGGCAGATTTAAAACTGCTGCAAGACCGTGTGGCACTGATTAAAAACACCCATGACTTTGATCAGGGTGATTTTCATATGATGCGTGATGTGGCCTATAACCTGACAGGGCTTGGCGGCACGTTTGATTTCCCCATGGTGACTTTTCTGGGCACACGCTTGTTGCATTACATTGAAGACCTTGAACATAAAAATATCGGGGAAGCCGAAATACAGATTCTCACGGCCTATATCAAGTCATTGAAGGTCGTGGTGGCGAAGGGGATTAAAGGCAATGGCGGTGCGCTGGGGCGCAAATTGCTTGAAAACCTAAACTCGGTGATCCAGCATTATAGCGAGGCCCCGGCCAAAAAAGCAAAACCCGCCCCCGCCAAAGCACCACCAGCTGCGCCTGAACCAAAGCCTCAGCCCCAGCTCGAGCCTAAGCCTAAGCCAACGCCAACAGCTGCGCCACAGGCGGCAACGAAAAAGATTGAACAGCCAGTACAAAAGCAGGTAAAAGAGAAGGTAGCGGTTGCAAAAGATACAAGCGTATCTAAACCGATAATAGAAGAGGCTAAAAAACAGCCCGAAGAAGAAAAAACGCCAGAAAATGCGATGTCACAAGAGCAGCTTTCACAGATTCTTAACAAAAAGAATTAGATAATAGCGGTGTCATGACAGAGCAAGCCGTAAATACCAAAGAAAGAGCGAAACTTAATTTTCGCGAATTGTCTTTTCTCATTGTAGATAAAGACCGCCGGGCTGCGACTGTGTTGCGCACAATCTTAAGAAATTTTTACGCGCATGATGTCCATTTTGTACCGTCCTCCATTCAGGCTTTTGCCTATCTAAAAGAACATCACATCGATATTATCTTGGTGGAAAGTTCCTTAGCTGCAGATGACAACGGTTTTGATCTGGTGAAGAAAATTCGCCATTCTTCTTTTGAAGACTATCAACAGATTCCCATTATTATGATGACGGCGGATGCGTCTGAGGGAAATGTTCGCCTTGCACGCGATCAGGGCGTTAACGAATTTATGGTCAAGCCGGTTTCGCCCAAAGAAACCTATGAACATGTTCATTCCCTCATTACACGCCCGCGTGATTTCATTGAAGCTGAAGGCTATATCGGCCCGGACCGTCGTCGTAAGGTTGAGTTTTTTGAGCGTGAACGTCGAAAAGACAACCTCAAGAAAATGGCTGAAGCTGAGTCTGAGAGCCGCACAGAGACTCACGATCAGGTCACTGGTTAATACTTTTTTAATCAATAAATGGCACAATAAATTCAATCATGAGACTCCATATATTCTATCTGTGGAGACTCGTGAAACGAGTTTAATGTTTTGTGATTAAACGCGGGTGATGCCCTGTATCTATGAGGCAAATCCTTCGCGCGCTTGATCACATGTATGAGGATTATGGTCTGATGCCCAATGTATATCACCTTCAGAACTTAGGAAAAGGTTCGTCAGAATGGAACGCCTGGCGCGAATCTGATAAGGCGATGATGCCGGACCTGTCCAATGCAGAGATTAAAGGGATTAACCTTGCACGTATCGACCTGCAAGGCGCGGTTCTGACCAAGGCAAACCTGAAACGCACGAACCTGAACGGCTCTAACCTGAGCGGTGCCAATATGGCAGGGTCCAACATGGAAGGTATTAACCTTGCCGGTGCGAACTTGGAACGTGCCAATTGTGCAGGGGCTTATTTGCTCAAAGCCAATTTAGCAGGTTGTAAATTGCGCTGGGCCAACCTGTCTGGGGCTTCCCTTGTAGGTAAAACCAATATGACCGGGGCGGATCTGACCGGGGCGAACCTATGTGGGGCGCGCTTGATTGGGGTTAATCTTTCCGGGGCGAACCTGACACGGGCAAACTTGGCAGGTGCAGATTTCCGTGATGCGGATTTAACGGGTGCGAATTTCGAAAATACCGATACAAGTGGGGCCTTCTTTGGCGGGGCAGACTTGCGCGGGACGTTGTTGGAACATTCCGTTGATTTGTTCTTGCCCGATGAAGATGAGGAGATGGAAGAGGCTCAAGCTGAAGAAGCTTATGAGCCACAGCCACAAGCCTCTATCGAGCCGTTCCCCCAGCCTCAGCCTCAGTCTCAACCTGAGCCGCAGCCAGCACCTGTTATGGAGCCAGTGCCCGAGCCTGAGCCTGAACCAGTTGTGACGCAAGTTCCTGAACCACAGCCAGAGCCGATGCCGGAGCCTGTTATTGAGCCCGAACCCATTGTGGAACCAGAACCCGTTGCGCTTCAGGAACCTGAGCCTGTGGTGGAACCGGAAGTCGTGGCAACCCCCGAGCCGGAACCAGAGCCAGAGCCAGCTGTTGTGGCTGAGCAGCCCAAGGCGGAAATCATCAAGCCAGAGAAGTTTGATGAAGATGTATATAATGTTTATGAGACCAATGATTTTGCCATTGTGACCTTATGCCTGCCGGGCTTTAGCGAGAAAAAACCCGGTGAAGAACAAGACCTTCTTGGGCTTTTGCGTCGCTATAACCAGTATTTCATGGACCCGGGCGACCAAAAAGGTGTGCCTATGGCAGCGCGTGGGGATGCTTTTTATGGGGCTTTTGAAAACCCCAATACGGCGATTGTCTGTGCGCGCGGCTATCTCAATATCCTGCGCGATATGAAGACCGATGCCTATGTGGGTATCAACTGGGGCAGCGCAACTTCGTGTGGGGAGGCCGGATCAGAGATCAAGGATTTGATCATTTCGTCTGTATCGCCCATGGCACGGCTTATGCCCGTGGCGCAATCTGGTGAGGTGTTGGTTCTGGACGAGTTGTTTAATCGACCGGAAATCAGGACGGAGCGGTTTGAGTTTACCAAGGTCTCAAGGCGCTGGATGAAAGCCTCAACCAAGGTCGACGGACCAACCATTGAGGTCTTGTGTTACGCGGTGAAAGAGCGTGACGAAAAAGCTTAAAAGGAAAACGCTCTGTTAAACGCAGGGCGTTTTTTTTATGTTTCATTTCTAAAATAATTTTCTCATGATTTTGCCGACTTAAAAACGAACCTATCGTTTTGAGGGTATGGTTTTGGGCGCAATACAGCTCAAAACTGCGCTGTTTCAAGCTGTTTAATTTAAGACTTATCTTTTTGTACAAAAAAAGATGAAAAAGTTTTTTTTAAAAAAAAACTATCGCAGGCCCCTAGAGTGTTTATTAGTATCATTATAATATAATGAAGTAAAAGGGGGCATATGCGTAATTGACAGTGCAAGTAAGTCTCAATACGATGCATCATTGAATACTGTTATATGTTGGTTAAGGGGGGTCAATTGCTAAAAGTTATCGAAGGTACGGATGTACCAACACTTGCAAGCCTAAAGAAAGGTGAACAAGGTTATATTCGCGAAATCGGTGGGGACTCCACATTGAAACGCAAACTCCTTTCCATGGGGATTGTGAAAGGTGTTCAGGTTTCTGTTTCTCATACCGCCCCATTGGGTGACCCACGCATTTATACATTGCTGGGATATGATCTGTCTTTGCGCAACGATGAAGCGCAGACCATCACAGTCGATCTGACTAAAGACTAAACCTGCGGAGAAATAGGTAAGTGAATACTCAAACAAAAACGCTCACGGTTGCGCTTGCGGGTAACCCGAACTGCGGTAAAACCTCTTTGCTCAATAAGCTCACAGGATCGCATAAAAGCGTTGGTAACTACGCGCGTGTGACAATTGATAAACAAGGCAGCCAGATTGAACATAAAGGCTGGACGATCAATGTGATCGATCTGCCCGGTATCTATTCTTTAAGCTCACAATCTCCTGAAGAGATTGTCGGGCGTGATTATATTCAGGATGAACAGCCTGATCTGATCATCAATATGCTGGATGCAACTAACATTCAGCGCAGTTTGTTCCTGTCTACACAATTGATCGAAATGGGCGTGCCGCGTATTTACGACATCAATATGATTGATGAAGCAAATGCAAAAGGTATTTCCTTTGATACAAAAGCCATGGCGGAAATCCTGGGTAGCCCGGTGATTGAAACAGAAGCGCGCAAAGGCTTCGGCTTTGAGCTGCTGCTTAATTCAATCGTTGAGATGGCTGAAAAAGGCCTGCCTAAAGACAGTATGAACATCAAGTATGACAGCCACCTTGAAGAGGCGATTGTCGATACACAGAAAATTCTTACAGACCTTCACCCCGGTGAGATGAATGACCATCAGTCACGCTGGTTGGCTATTAAGCTCATGGAAGGTGATGATGATCTCGTTAAGCGTGAAAACGATCATGAAGAACTGATCAAAGCTGTTCAGTCCAAACGCGATGAGCTGGAACGCACCCACGGTGATACAACAGAAGTACTGTTTGCCACTGGGCGTTATGGGTTCATCAACGGCGTTGTTGAAGAAGCTATTGAAATTCCGGCGACAGCACAGCAAAACACAACTGCTTCACAGAAAATGGATAGCATTTTCCTTCATCGTTTCTTTGGTCTGCCGATCTTCATCGGCTTGATCTGGGCGATGTTTGAAGCAACCTTTACATTGGGCACTTACCCAATGGATTGGATTGATGGGCTTATGGGTGACTTCTCTGAAGTTGTTGCAGCGATGATGAGTGAAGGCCTTGTGCGCGACCTTGTGGTTGACGGTATTTTAGCGGGTGTGGGCGGTACCATCATCTTCCTGCCAAACATCGTTATTTTGTTCTTCTTTATGGCGCTCTTTAGTGAGACCGGTTACCTCGCGCGTTCAGCCTTTTTGGTGGATCGCACCATGCATATGTTTGGCTTGCACGGTAAAGCCATGATCCCGCTTGTGATGGGTTTTGGTTGTAATGTTCCCGCTGTTATGGCGTGTCGTACCATTGAAAGCCCGCGTGCACGCCTGATCGCAATTTTGGTCAATCCGTTTATGGCTTGTACGGCGCGTTTGCCTGTGTTCGTTCTCTTTGCAGGGGCTTTCTTTGCAGAGATCGCGGGCACGATGGTTTTCGTCATGTATATGCTCAGCATCGCGGTTGCCATGGTGGCATCTATCATCCTGTCCAAATTTGTCATTAAAGGCGAGAGTGAATCCTTTGTGATGGAACTTCCACCTTTTCGTATGCCAACATTTAGCGGCATCCTTTTCCACATGTGGGAAAAGGCGATGGGCTTCTTGAAAAAAGTGGGTGGGATCATCCTTGTTGGTTCAATCATCATCTGGTTCTTGCAAGCTTTCCCGCAAAATGTCGTTTATTCCCAAGATTATGATGCCAATATTGCACAGCTTCAGGCCCAGCCTGAAAGTGAAGCGCGCAATACACAGATTACAGCGCTGGCACGTGAGCAGTCTTTGGAAAGCATGGAAAAAAGCTATCTCGGTCAAGTTGGTGTGGCTGTCACACCTGTGTTTGAACCGCTTGGCTTTAACTGGAAAGATACGGTTGCTATTTTAACAGGCGTTGTTGCCAAGGAAGTTGTGGTTGCGACTTATGCCGTACTTTACGGTCAGGATGCGGAATCAACAGAAGAATCCCAATCCCTGCGTGAAGCCATGACAGGCATTATGACACCGCTTGTGGCCTTTACCTTCATGGTCTTTGCTTTGTTATATGCGCCATGCTTTAGCACCTTGGCGGTGATCAAGCGTGAAGCGGGCGGCTGGAAATGGGCGGGCTTCTCTGTTGCCTTTTCTTTGACAATCGCTTGGTCTTTGGCCTTTGCCGTTACAATTATCGGTAACATGATAATTTAGTGTCATTTCCCCTGAAAAAAAGGGACCGGAGTGTGAAACTTTACACTTCGGTCCTTTTTTTGCTAGTCTAGAGTTATTGAGACTTAATCTCACAAAATAAGGTAGTGATTGATGGAAGCGCTTATTCTCACGATCGTTTTTGGTATTTGTATTTTTCTTGCCATGCGTCATATCCGTAACAAATTCAACCCCGGGCAAGGCTGCGGTACGGGCTGTGGCAGTTGTGGCAGTGCTGCAAACTGTGATACGGCAAATGAAAAAACTTTAAAATAAAGATGGCTCCTTAAAATGGAACTCCTCACCAATACCCTCCACCTTTTTCTCGAAGCAGCCCCTTGGCTGCTTTTTGGCCTTGTGATGGCAGGTGTCATCAAGGCATGGATGTCTGAAAAAGCGGTGCAGAAATATATTGGTGGCAAGGGGATTGGGTCCATTTTTGGCGCAGCCCTTTTTGGCGCGCCACTGCCGTTATGTTCATGCGGGGTGTTACCCGCAGCTGTTGGTATGCGTCGCGCAGGTGGCTCACGTCCGGCGACTTTGTCCTTTTTAATCTCCACACCAGAAACAGGCGTGGACTCCGTTGCGGTCTCTTATGCGTTGCTTGGCCCCTTTATGGCGATTGTGCGCCCCATTGCAGCGGTGAGCAGTGCGGTCTTTACCGGTGTGTTGGCAATTTTTCTGCCTGAAGAAGATAATAAAGCTCAACCTGCTCAGGCGAGCTCCTGCTGTAAGACTAGCTGTTGCGGTAATTCTAAACCGGCTGTTGAGGTGAAAAAGCCCAATGCCTTTCGCAAAACACTGGATGGTGTTTCTTATGCCTTAAGCGATATTCTGGATGATATTGCCCTTTGGCTGGGCGTTGGCCTACTGGTTGCGGGCGTTGTAACGACCTATGTGCCAGAACAGGCGCTGGTGGAGTGGGGCAGTGGTCCCTTGGCTATGTTGGTCATGCTGGTCATTGGCATTCCCATGTATATCTGCGCGACGGCCTCCACACCCTTGGCGGCAAGCTTTTTGATCGCAGGTGTATCACCCGGTGCGGTGATGGTTTTCTTGCTCGCAGGTCCGGCAACCAATATGGCGACCATTGCGGTTGTGAAAAATGAAATGGGCACACGCACCATGTGGACCTATCTGGCAGGTGTCTGTATCTCAAGCCTTGCTGCCGGTTTTGTGGTAAACCAGCTGGTGAGCCTTTGGGCTATTGATATTCAGTCTGAGCTTGCCGCAAGTGCTCACGTTCTGCCAGAAGGCGTTGAAGAGGTTTGTGCGATTATTTTAGGGCTGTTGCTGGTCAAACGCCTGCCAGCCATGATCTTTACCAAGACAGCGCCAAGCAACGGCTGATGGATGCGGGCCTTTCGCCAGCATGACATTTGTGTCTCGTCATTCTGGCGAGAGACCAGAATCGATGATGGGCTATAAGAATTACGCCTTAAAAGGGCTTGCTGTCTTAGGGCGAACTTGTTCTTTAGCAGAACCATCTTCAAAGAAGTCTTTGCCCAGTTGCGCAGCCAGTGTTTTAAGCGGCTTGTTATCAAAGACCATTTTACCAAGGTCTTCTTCCTTACAACGCTCAAGTGCTGTTTCAATATCTTTCGATGCTTTCATCACTTTGGCAATATCACCGCGAAGCACATCGGATTTTGCCCCAAGCTCTGCCAGTGGCTTAGTTCCTTTAGGTGAGGCGGTGAGCTGTTGGGACAGCACGGTTAAGAAGACGTTTTTCTCACCAACAGAATAGGCACTCATCAAACCTTGCACCAGTTGCAGGGCTTCTGTTTTTGGATGACCGTTGGCTTCCAACAGGTTCACCAGCAAACGGGTTGCAGAAACACTGGTGTCATTCACGATGATATCAAACATGCCAAGCAAGGATGTTTGTTGTGAAATTGCTTTAAGCGGGTCGTTTGCCGCTTCTTCATCCAGACGTTTGGTGCGCTCCTCACGTTCTGTTTCCATCTGGACCAGCATGGAGAGCTTATGTTCAATGGAGCCAAGATCAGCATGATGGTTGTTCAGGGCAGAGGCAAAAGCACGGTGCATTTCGCCATTTTCAACAAGGGCCTGTTGATTGGCGGCACTGGACTTTGAAATTTTGCCAAGCAGTTCAGTAACCGCAGAAAGCATTTCCGTATCGGCATTTTGTTTGCTGAGCAGGCTATGGATTTCTTCAGACTGTTTTTTCTCTTGGGCTTCGATCTTTTCAAGGATTTGCGCGTTATGTCCGGCGACCGTTCCATAAAAAGAAAGTCCGACAAAAGAAACAAACAGTAAAAAGACAGGGAAGATAAAGGCCAGTAAAACGCCCGCAACTTCATGGGGCAGCAGATAGAAGAAGTTTCCCCAACCCATATAAATCGAAATGTATGAGGTCCAGATTACCAGCCATGCAATGGAAGGAATGAGGACACCGAGTTGAAAGGCTTTGCCCTGTAGTAGCTCTTTAATCATTTCGAATCTTACCCTAAAAGAATGAACGAAGCACATCATAAGGCTTCGGCCCTATTTCATTTCTGAATAGGACTTTATGAAATAAAACTGTTTTTTGCAATTATAAAGGCGGGAAATCAGACGTTAATCCGTCATGACATCGCGAATTTTCATATCTTCTTTCATGATATGGTCCAAAAGCCACTCTTGTAAGAAGTTCAATAGGCGATTTGTAAAGGGTTTGGCCTCTTCTTCTTCAAGCATAAGATACTCATCCATCATGGCTTCTAGAATGATGAAGAACTCACGATGCTGTTTAATATGTTCGGCAAGACCGGGCAGCTTATACTTAAACATGATTTTTTCTTCATAGGAAAAATGCTTTTGAGTATATTCAGCCAGATTATTCAGCGTCTCTGTAATTTTGTTAGGATTGAGGTCTTTCTGACTATGATCGTGTAGCGTGTTTATCCATTCACAAATTTTGAGATGTTGTTCGTCAATGGCTTCGATGCCGAGCATGTACTCTGGCGTTAATTCGATAAACACTTTTACCTCAATAGGTTATAACTACCTTCATATGAGTGTTATTTTAGGCAGCCTCGTCGCTTTAAGTCAAGTCTGGCAATTGGAGGGTAGGCAGGGTAATGTGTGGCGTTTTGTCAATGAGCTGTGGGTATCCAGCATGAATCATATGGTTCTAATAGAGCAATCTTCGATCGAAGTGATTGAAAAAATCACCTTTATGCAAAGTGAGGCTTCGGGCTATGGCGGGCTCGTTATGGCCTTTTTGGTCCTGCTGCTTTGTTTTGCTGCATTGGGCTATGGCGTACAGCGCGAGATTTCAAAGCAGCCTTTTGAAGAGGATGAAGAAGAGCTCATTGAAGAGGAGACACCCCAATTGGAGGTTTTGCCTGAGGCGGATGTGGAGATTGAAGAGGTAATGGAGGATGAACCAGTAGAGGAAATACCCCCTGTTATTGAAGAAGCGCCTATTCCGGAAGAAGTCTTGGTTCCCCCTCAACCCGTAAAAAAGAAAAAGAAGATCTTTGGCTTTAGCGAGGTGCCAACAGGCGCGATGGTTGTGGCGTGGGATGATGCAAGTGGGCATTCACATCTGGCAGAGGTGAAAAATATCTCCCTAAATCAGGTGATTTTTGATGCGAATAATTTTAATGCGGATACAATAGTTGAAATCTCGTGTCCGAGACTTGATCTGTCCTTCCATGTGGTGCGTGCTGATCTGCGCAATATTGAAGACGGGACAGTCACACTTGGTCTTGAAGAGTTTCGTGATAACGAGGATAGCTGGATGGCTTGGGTTGAACTGCAAACACGCATTGACGAGGTAAGGTAAATGCTTTCTGCAACATATGCATTTTGGACTTTTTTGGGCACCGCCGTTTTGATACAGGCGGTGGATGAAAAGCAAAATATTATCGTGCGTCGAAAAAAGAAAAAGAAGAAATGTAAGCTGTTACAACAGTCACAACGCGCCCAGCAATTGGCCCATCAGGCACAAGAAAAGAACTATCAATATTTGACGGATGAAGAGCAAGCCATGCTCAAACAGGTCCGCCAAATGGAAAATGATATGGCGGCCTATCGCCAGAAAAAAACGCAAGAGTTGAAAGAAGCGGTTGAGCAGGAAAAGAAAAAGGCTCTGGCTGACGTTTTCAACTGGTCTGCACAAGAAAAACAACGCCTAAGCGAGCGCTTTAATCAGGAGTATGAAAAGGCGATTGAGGACATCCGCGGCGATGTGAGCGCGAAGGTCAGTGAAGAATTTAATGCTATCGTTGAGCATTTTGAGAATCTCGAACATGAAGATAAATCCATGGGTGATAATGAGATTCGCGAGTTTTTGGACAAAAAGAAGCAAAAAATTCTCTCAACGCTTGGTTAGTAAGAATTATTATCGAAAAAGATAATTATCCATATTTTTATTATGGGTAGCCCCCCCCCTGAAAACCGCAGAAAAACTGGGGAAAACCTCAGTGTTAATAACGACTTGCAACTGGCTTTTTGAGCGTTTTTAATCTTGCTTAAAAGTGAATGCTTATGTATGTTTAAAGAAATTAAAACCTAATTAGGGGGTACCTTGAATGTTATTACTTAAAGCGGAGCAGGCGAGATCTGTTCCTGCACTTGTCGGCAAGACGTTTAAAGTCGGCTCAGTGACAAAAGCGGGTGGCGCTGGCGCCATGGTCAATAATCAACTTCTTCTTCAGCCAGTTGGGGCAAGCGCTGGTAAAGATGTGGTGATGTTAAAAGTTACGGGCGCTGGTCAACAGTTGCCTTCGCTGGTTGGTAAGACATTCACTTTTGGTAAATCTCCTGTTTTGGGTAAAGCTGGTATGAACTACCTGGCACTTCACCCCGCAGCTGGTGCAAAAGCAGCCGCTGGTGCGGCAGCCGCCACAAAGGGTACGGTTGCTGTTAAGCTGACAAATGCAAAAGCAGCAGCGCAATTGCAGGCATTCCAAGGTAAAGCTTTCGTGGTTGGTAAAGCGCCAATCATGGGTAATAACATTGCAAATAAAATGCTCGTGCTTCACCCGCTTAAAGGCGCTGGTGCAAAAGCAGGTGCTGGTGTTGCAGCAACAGCAGCGGCTGAAAAAGGCGTTGTTATTGGTAAGACGACGATCGGTTCAGCCGGTGTGATCTCCAAAGGTGCAGGTGCAGCAGCACAAGCGCCAAACGTAACAATTATGTTGGGTGGCACAGGTAAAACTGTTGCAGCAACAGCAGGCAAGACGGTTGCGGCAAAAACAGCAGTAGCAACAACAGGTAAAGCTGTTGCAACAAAAGCAGCAGCGGCAACAGCTGGTAAAGCAGCGGCAGGTAAAGCCGCCGCAGCAGCTGGTGCAACAGCCGCGGCTGGTACAGCAGCAAGCGGCACGATCTGGACAGGTACAGGCTTGAGCCTCGGTCTTGGTCTTGGTCTTGGTGCGCTGGGTCCGGTTTTGTTGACAGCTGCGGCTGCAACAGGCGGTTATTACCTCTATCAGCGTAATAAAGCTGCGGAAGAAGAATGTGATGGCGATGTGGATGAGTGCGAAGCGCTGATCAATCCACCTGCGCCAAGTGGTAATGTAGCTCCGGCCTAAGCGAGAAGGATCTGAGAGATGGTAGCAATGAATAACGGTGCAGCTTGCGTAGCTGCTGGTGGTAAGGGTGGTACAGCCAAAGCCGGTATGGCTAAAGGTGGTGCTGCACAAGCCATGCGCGGTGAAATGGAACGCGAAGGCATGCGCAATGCAGGTGCTAAAGCTGGTGCCAAGGGTATGGGCGGCAAAGCTGCTGGTGCTAAAGCAGGTGCTGCAAAAGGTACGGCTGCCAAAGCAATGGGCGGCGAAATGGAACGCGAAGCAATGCGTAATGCCGGTGCCAAAGCTGGTGCTAAAGGTATGGGCGGTAAAGCCGCTGGTGCCAAGGCTGCCGGTGCTGGTAAAACCATGGCAACGGGCAAAGCTGCAGGCGCAACCGTTACAAAAGGTGCTGCGACTGCAACCGCAAAAACGGCTGCGGGTGCAACAGGTAAGGCTGCGGCCTCAACTGCGGCAACGGGTAAGGCAGCAGCTGCAACGGCTGGTAAAGCTGCGGCGGGTTCATCCTCTGCGGCAACGGGCTCTTTGATTGGGGCAAAAAGCCTTGGTCTGGGTCTCAGCTTCTGGGGTCCGGTTGCGGTTGGCGCGGTTGGTGCGTTGGCTGTTTATGGCTACCTTCGCAAGAAGAAATCACAGATTGATCAGTCTGAGACCGATCTGGAAATTCAAGAAGCTCTCAGCTAAGGGTAGGCTGAGTATGGGGGCTGGCTGTATTTCAGCCAGTCGGAAGTAAAAGTATTTTTTTAAGGAACCAAGTAATATGGTTATGTCGACAGTTCAAAGTAATGGTGGAATGAAGTCGCGCATTTTGGCGGCGATGAGCTACCTCGGGATTCTCTGCTTTGTGCCGCTGTTTAGCAACAAAGACGACGAGTATGTATATTTTCACGCAAAACAAGGCCTGATCATTTGGGTTTGGGGTGTGTTGGCTGTATTTGCACTGCATTTGCCGGGTCTTGGTAAATGGTTCTTCAGTGTTTCTGCTATGGCTGTTGTGATGTTCTCCCTCATTGGTTTTGTTTCCGTGATGTTGAACCGCGCTTGGAAGCTTCCATTTATTTACGGCGTATCTACAAAAATCTAATTCGCTAGAATTTGAATGATGTAGGACTGTCCTAGATACTGAAGTCGTTTCAGCTGATCCTTCCGGCTGAAGCGACTTTTTAATGCAAAAAGAACGAATCGAAGGCACTAATAATAACCGAGATGTACAAAACCGTATGTTGAAGAAATTATTGTCACGCTGTGAAATGAATATAGTTGAAGATTAATATGTCAGATCAGTCTTTCGAACGAGAGCATCGCAACGCACTATATTTTCTTGCCGCAATCAGCATGGTCTTTATGACATTGGCGATTGCCGTACAGCCGTTGTTCTTGCGCAATGTTCTGGATATCTCTTTTGAATCTGCCGGCGCGGTAAATGCCAGCGTGCAGGTTGTGACAGAAGTTCTTGATCTCGCCTTAATCTTCTATCTTGGTTATCTCTCAGATCGTTTTGGGCGCGTACCCATTGCGACTATCGGCTTTTTAGTTGCCGCCTTTGGCGCACTGCTTGCCCCTCTGAGCCTTGAGCTTGGCGCTTTCTTCGGTATTGGTGGTCTGGCCTTTTATTATGTGATGCGTATCATCATGTCCTTGGGCACAGGTGCTGTCTGGCCGCAAATCTCTGCCTTGGCAGGGGATTCAACAGATTTTGATAGCCGTCCGCGTTTCATGGCGAATATGGCCTTTATGATGGCCTTGGGCGGCACGCTGGTTTATGCCATCTTGATGCAGATGCCAAAATATACAGGCTATATTGTGGTCATGGTGTTGACCGCAGGGGTTGGTCTGATCGGTGCGTATGTCTCACACCGCTGCCTTGTTGATATTGCGCCCAAGCTTGAGAAAAAAGAATTCCCGTGGGCACGTATCAAAGAGCTTTTGAAAAAAGATGACCGTTTGCGTCTCAGTTTCGCAAGTGCATTTTTCGCCCGTGCAGACATGGTCTTTATTGGCCTGTTCTTGATGATGTGGTTCATCTATTTTGCCGACCTGATCAAGGTTGAACAAGAAGTGGCCGCTGCTGAAGCAGGCTCCCTAATCGGTTTGGTTGGGATTGTGGTTCTGGTCTCCTTACCTGCATGGGGGCGCGCCATTGAGGTCATGGGCCGTGTAAAAACACTGGCACTGGGCATGGCGCTCTCAGGTACAGGATTCGTCGGGCTTGGCTTTATTGTAAACCCATTTGATTGGGAAATTGTCCCGTTTCTGGTTTTGGCTGCTTTAGGACAAGCTGGCTGCCTCGTGGCGCCGCAAGTTCTCACTATCGATCTGACACCAAAGGATATTCGCGGCTCCATGCTCGGCATGTTTAATGTTGTGGGCGGGATCGGCATTGTGGTTTTTGTACAGATCGGCGGTTTTCTGTTTGACCATATTGGACCACATGCACCGTTTGTGCTAATCGGTGTAGCGAATTTTGCCGTTGTGACCTATAGCTTATGGGTCTTGCGCGGTGATGGCACGGACGAACAAATTAGTGAAGACATCTGTGATGACATTGAAAAAGTGTTTGAGCAGAATTAAGTTTTTATCACAAATTGCCACTGCGCATTTTGTGAGTGTGTTACCTGTCTATAGTGGGTGACAAATTGAGAGGACGAAGTTTATGCCTGTTGTGATTTTTGGCTTGGTTGCCATTTCATTGGGTCTTTGGGGAATGGCTGCCTGGTGGTGGTCCGTTACCGAATTGATGCGCGGTCTTATGCCGATCATCCTCGTGACTTTGGGGATTGTAGCGGTTGCTGCGGGCCTATCAAAGGTGCGTGATGATCAATCAATCAAAGACGAAGACCTGCTAGACGGTGAAGGATAATTCACGTGGAAGATCAAGAAACATTATTGTCTTTAGAAGACGAACTGGAAGACAACGTTCCAGGACATTGTAGCCTTGAAATTCGCAAATTTATTTTGTTTGCGGGATTGGTTGCAGTTCTTATTCTGATCGGTGCTTTCTGGTATACGAATTATTATAAAGAAGGCATTGGTGCAGAAACAGCTGCCATGGCTTTGGGTAAAGAACCTGCTGCCCCGATGGCGCGTGATTTTGCGCAACCGGGTCAGCCAAAAGCCAAACTGGTTAACTGGTTCCCCCGCACACCAGGTGGCGCAGCCCCGGGTTTGGGTGTGTCTGTTCCTTCTATGGGTAACCCGATGATCCCGGCTGCCATGCCGATGGGTCAGGCCGGCATGCCTATTGCTATGCCAATTGGTTTGCAAAATGGGCAAAAGAAAACCAAACCGATGAAGGGTGGTTTTGCCAGTGTTGCCGATATCGTTCATGACAGTGTGGTGAATATCTCAGCCGTGCGCGGTCAAGCGCCAGCAGCCAAAACAGGTACAAATAAACCTAGTCCAAGTGTGGGTAATATCTTTTCAAACCCGTTTTCTGGACGTTCCTTTGAAAATATCGGTTCCGGCGTTATCGTAAGAAATGACGGCTACGTTGTAACGAACTATCACATCATCCGCGATGCGGGTTCTGTGACCGTAAATGTGTTTACGGGTGATTTGGTAGATCGTTATCCTGCATCTGTTATTAAGCTCGATGAAGTCCTTGACCTTGCCCTTTTAAAGATTGAGCCAAAGAAACCATTAACGGCAGCAATCCTTGCCAATAGTGACGTAACCAAAGTCGCTGATGAAGTGATTGCCGTGGGCAGCCCCTTTGGCTTAAGCCAGACGGTAAGTCGCGGGATTATTTCTGCAAAGCGTAAATCACTCACCATTGAAAATATTACCCATGCCAACCTGTTACAAACAGATGCGGCGATTAACCAAGGTAACTCCGGTGGTCCCTTAATTGGTGCGGACGCAAAAGTGGTTGGCATTAACACAGCGATTTACACACCAACAGGCTCTTTTGCCGGGATCGGTTTTGCCGTACCAAGTAATCAGGTACGCACTTTCTTGGTTGAACAGATCAAAACATTACCGACAAAAATGGGTAAGCCCATGATGCAACAGGTGATGATGCAGGGGGTTGCGATGACGCAGCCAACAGGCGCGCCACCTATTCCTGCCAGTGCCAAGCCACCTCATACCGATGGTCGTGAGCAGATGGATTGTCAAACCTGTCACCAGATCACAGGGGGCGGGCAGGCCATGGGGCAAACTGTGGCTTTGACCAAACGTCAAATGCAACAAGGCCCAGCCATTTCAGCCACTGCACGCAACCCGCATAATGATGAACGTGCGCAGATGAAATGTACCATGTGTCACCAAATCAATGGCGGTGGTAAGCCAACGGCGCAAGTTGTTGCCCTAACCAAGCGTCAAATGCAGCAAGGTCCAGCTATTTCAGCAACAGCGCGCAGCCCGCATGGTGATGAACGTGATCAGATGAAATGTACCATGTGTCACCAAATCAATGGCGGCGGTAAACCAATGGCGCAAGTTGTGGCTTTGACCAAGCGTCAAATGCAACAAGGCCCGGCTATTTCAGCGACTGCACGCAACCCGCATAATGATGAACGTGCGCAGATGAAATGTACCATGTGTCACCAAATCAATGGCGGTGGTACACCAACGGCGCAAGTCGTCGCTATGCCACAGCAAAATGGCGCACCACCTATTCCAGCAACGGCCAAGCCACCCCATAGAGATGGTCGTGAAACAATGAATTGTACGACCTGTCACCAGATTATTGGGGCGACACCAGCGGCTTTTAATTATCAATTTGCGGGCCCGTCTAAAAACTTCGGCTTAAACGTTGCCGCACAAGTGGGGGGGCTGACGAAACAAGATAACCGTGCAACATTGCCTGCCCGTGATTTTTTTATCCAGGGCGCTAGTGTTCTGCCAATTGATTCCCCATTGGTGCAGCACACCGGAACATCACCGGGTCGTGGCGTCTTTGTTAATAAGGTTATCCCGCAATCGCCTGCCCATGCAGCGGGTGTGAAAATCAATGACATCATTTTGCGTGTAGATGGTCGTCGTGTGAACTCACCTTTGGAAATGTCCCAAGCGTTGGATAAAATCATTGTGGGTGATCCGGTTCGTATGACCTTGATGCGCAATGGTCGTCGCTCAGACGTGGAATTGGTGAAAGTCAAAACCATGGTTGCGCCGCGCCCACAAACAAATGTTCAAAAGAAGCCAAATACACCAACATTGCGCAAAAAAGCACAAGCCAATGTCAAAGCACCCGTGCCTAATGAATTTAACTGGCGTGGTATTGAGGTTGAAAACTTCCGCCGACCGACACCTGTTGAAGCCCCGCAAGGCAAACAGCCCGGTGGTGCCATTGTTGGCGATATCACACGCGGCTCACCAGCTGAGCGTGCGGGTGTGATGCGCAATGATGTGATTTTGGAAGTAAACGCGCGCTCTGCGAAAAATGCTAAAAAGTTCGATAAGGCAATTAAAAAAGCCAGAAAAGAAAACATGATCGTGTTAAGAATTGATAGGGCAGGCAAGGAAGTCTTCCTTGTACTGCGTTAACTTAACGTGATTTTGATTTAGCAGTTTGGTGGTTTAATCATGGCAAATGATCCAAAAGACCCAAAGAACGATGTAGACGAGCTTCAGTTTGATATGCTGGGGGGCAGTGACCCTGCGCCAAAGGAAAACCCTAAACCCAAAGCCAAACCAGCAGTAAAGAAAACACCTGCGCCTAAAAAAGCACCAGTTGTTAAAAAGGCTGAAGAAAAAGAGCCTGATCAGAAGGTCGTAAAGCCAGCTGCGAAAACGCCGCGCAAAACCACAAAGACAGCGCCTGCTAAAACAGCCGTAAGTGCAAAGAAAACGACTGACGAAAAGAAGCCTGCACCAAAAGTAGCTGCAAAGCCGAAGGCACCTGCCAAAGCGCCTGCAAAGGCAACAACAAAACCGCGCGCCAAGCCAAAGCCGGCACCAAAGAAAAAAGCAGAGCCCGTTAAAGAGCCTGAGCCGGAACCTGTTTCTGCATTGTTGCAAGATGCCTTTAGCGCCTCACCTTGGGCGGGGGCATTGATGGGCCAAGGCGCACAGCCCATTGTGATGCCTGAAGAAATTATCCATCCTGAAGTGGTTGAAGAACCAAAAGCAGCACCAGCTGTACAAGCTGTTGAGAAAAAGCCTGAAGAAAAAGTCGAGGCTGTTGCTGTTGTTAAGGAAGAAATCTCACAGGCCAAGGGCGATGAAACCACTCAACAAACTGAAACACAGGTTGTTGAGAAGATGAAAGCGCCTGAAAGCGAGCCTGTGAAAGAGGCAGACGAAATCACCGTTAAGGCCGTTAAGGTGGATGCGCCCGCACCTGAGGCGAGCCCCGTCTTTAAAAATGCACGTGGTGTGGAAATTGACTCACCTTGGTTAAGCTTAAACAATGAGCCTGCCAAAGAACTGGCTGCAGAACCCATTGTCTATAAAGCTCATGGCAAGCCGGTTGAGCAAAAAGTCGTGATGACTTCAGGGGCGCAAGCTGAAGAGCCACAGGCTGTTGACCCTTATTATTATGAAGAACCCCGACGCAAAGGCCGCCTCAAACGGGGTGAGCGCAAGGCCATGCGTGCGCGCAATATTGAACATTGGCTCAATGAAAAAGAGTCCGGTGGGCTTGAGGCTTCTGTTGATAAAGCCGTGCAGCCTTCTGTGACAGATCAAGCAGCTGTTGCACAAACACCTGCTCCAACACCACATGAAAAGCCACAAACGGTTGAGGCGAGCCCTTGGCGCAAAGAAGAAGTTGACGTTCCCCAAGAACTGGCCAAAGCACCTGAGCCTGTGGCACAGCCGCGCAGGTCAAAGCGTAAAAAACAAACGGTCTGGACGAAAAATTCAGCAGATCAGACCATGCGCTTAAGTGAGCGCAATAAGCTGAATAAAGCTGATGTAAGCCCAAAAGAAATCGCAGTTGAAGGTGTGGCAAGCGGCATCATCAATGTGTTGGGTGATGGGGTGGAGCTGGTTGTTGATACGGCAAAAGGAGCTGTCGCCAGTATTGGTGAGCAGCCAACACGCCGATTAGATGATGATGAGATATTAGTAGAGAACATTGCCCGGGGCACGGTTGATGCACTGGGAAGTGGGGTAGAGGCCATTGTTGATGCAGGGGCTTGTGCGGGCAAAGGGGTCGCGCAAGGTGTTGG
Source organism: Candidatus Terasakiella magnetica (assembly GCF_900093605.1). Taxonomy (NCBI): domain Bacteria; kingdom Pseudomonadati; phylum Pseudomonadota; class Alphaproteobacteria; order Rhodospirillales; family Terasakiellaceae; genus Terasakiella; species Terasakiella magnetica. The sequence continues at coordinate 5,142 of NZ_FLYE01000010.1, read as the reverse complement.
TTACGGTGTGCAATCGGTTAAAGATGGTGCAAGCCGGCTTAAAAATGCCGGATCAGGTGCTGTTAACGGATTTGTCGACGGAATCAAAAAGCCCACATCTTCAAAGGATTGAACATGAATTATGTTAGACAAAAATCCGTCTAACTGGTATCAAGCATGGGGGTTCAGCTAAGGCTGGATTTCAAAAAAAAGGAAATGACTTATGGTTACGAAATCAACAGAAACTAAGCCAGAAGCTGTGGTAAAAGAAGAGGCTGAAACAGCCGATAAGCCAGCATCTGCGCCAAAAACTGCGCCAAAAGCAGCAGCAAAGCCTAAAGCGGAAAAGGCAGCTGATAAGACAGTTGAAGAGAAACCAAAAGCAGATCCGAAAGCTGCTTCTGATCAATCTATCGATGAATCTGATAGTGATTCGCAAAAAGCTGATGCGCCAAATGCACAAGATATTCCGGTTGAGGACCTTGTGAATGGTGTAATCAACGTTTTGGGTGATGGTTTAGAAGCAATTATCAACAGCAGTTCATCTGCGCAAAAAAATGTTCTTCCCCATGCCAAAACCAGCTTTAAAGAAATGGTTGGCGGCGTGAGCGAAGGCTTTAATGATTTGCGTGGATATGTAGAAAACAAGCTCTCGGCAAATAAAGATACATCTGTGGACGAAGATATCGACGCAGCTGTCGCGACTGAAATGAAGTCGGAAAAAGAAAGCCAGAGCACTCCGCAACAATAACAGGATTTTGTAAAGGTTTGAAATTATGAGCAGTACTAACGATAGCTGGGCAGTCGGCAACGAAACATCTACCACTGATGGTGAAGAGACACCGTTGTTGATCGGCTTTGATTTTGGCACGTCCTATACTGCTGTAATGTCAAACCGTGGGCATCAACAGGTTTTTCGTTCTGTCGTGGGCTATCCTAAAGACATGATCGGTGTGAAACTGCTGGGTGAGCCGTATGTGGTTGGTGATGCCGCTTTTGAAAAACGCTCTTTCGTTGATCTGCGCAGCCCGTTGAAAGATGGTGTATTGCGCGAATATGTTGAGCGTGACATGGAAGTGGCGCGTGATTTTGTGGATCACACGATCAACTCTATTGCCAAAGATGGTGATGAAGTTGCCGTGATCGTGGGTGTGCCAGCACGTGCATCTAACACAAACAAAGATTTGATGGTTCAGGTCTTTGAAGATTTCGCCGATACGGTTCAGGTGATTTCAGAGCCTTTCCTTGTGGCTTATGGTCGCGGTTCACTGGTCAACAGCCTTGTGATTGATATCGGGGCGGGTACGGTTGATATCTGCGCGCTTAAAGGGGCAATGCCGGGCCAGAAATCTCAGATCACCATCAATAAGGCAGGTAACTTTGTTGATGAGCAAATCGAAGAATTGATCCTTAAATCTCACCCTGAAGTTCAGATGAATATTCATATGGCGCAGGCGATTAAGGAAAAGCACGGTTTTGTTGGCGCTGTAGACGCCCCTGTAATGGCAGACCTGCGTGTAGATGGTAAGCCTGCACAGTTTGATATTACCAAGGAAATCAGCACAGCTTGTGAAATGATTGTACCGGGTATCATCGAAGGTGTGGAAAAACTCATTCAGACCTGTTCACCAGAAGATCAAGGCACGATGTTGAACAATATCTTCCTTGCAGGTGGTGGTTCACGCATTCAGGGCTTGGACAAGATGATCGCAGAACGTCTAGTCAGCTTTGGTGATGTGCAGGTTTCTCGTGTGTCTGATCCGACGTATGCGGTGGCTGCTGGCGCTCTTAAATTGGCGCAAGAACTACCGCCACAATATTGGGACCAACTGGGCAGCGTTACGGATAATTAATTCGTAAAAACACTGCCTAACGCAGGTCATTTGGAGAAATAGAACGTGGCAAAACTGATCATATATTTGATCATAGCGATTGCTATCTTGTTGTTTGCATTGCAAAACATCGAGCCTGTGATAATTGATTTTATCTTTATGGCGCCGGTGCCAGTGCCGATGATCTTGGTAATAGCTTTGTCATTTTTTAGTGGTTTTGTGGTCGCGCTGTTTAGTGTGGCGCGTATCACCATGAAGAAGAAGAACAAGGCCCAGATTGAATATCACCCTAAATAAGGGTTGGTTTTTTAGTTTGGGTCTTTAAGTGACCTTATAAAGCTTAGGAAGTGTAGGGAATGAAATACGAAAAGTGCGGTAAATGCATCAAGACCATTGGTTGGGTCGGCTTGGTGACCAACACCGTTTTAACCTTTTTGAAGGCGTTTGTCGGGCTGGTCTCTGGCTCTCACGCCCTGTTGGCCGATTCCCTTTATTCCTTTAAAGATGTGGTTAGCTCCCTTCTCGTCATCGTGGGCGGTAAGGTTTCTGAGCAATCCCTTGATAAAGAACACCCTTACGGGCATGGCAAGATCGAGTTCGTACTATCGCTTTTCGTTAGTGTGATCTTCCTGATTGTGACCGGTTTCTTGCTGGTTTATGCCGTTTCCATGCTGTTTGGCGATAGCACCCACCAAGCCCCACACCTCATTGCCCTTTGGACGGCGATCTTGTGTGCCGTGGTTAATGTGGTGATGTATGCCTATTCAAAATGTGCGGCCACCCAAAGCAACAGCCCGCTGATTAAGACCTTATCCCAACACCATCACGCCGATGCGATTTCATCCAGTGCGGTGGCTGTGGGTATTGTGGGCGCGCATTATCTTGACATGCCATGGGTCGATACGTTGGTTGCGGTGGTTGAAACCCTGCACCTTCTTTATTTGGGCAGCCATGTGTTTAAAGATTCTGTCATGGGTTTGATGGATCGCCAGATCGATATGCCAAAACGCAAAATCCTGCAAAACCTGATCTTGGGTGTTGAAGGTGTGCGCGAGATCAAACATATGCGGACCCGCCATATCGGTCAGAATATTTCTGCTGAAATCACCGTTGGTGTGGATGAAAATGCCACGGTGAGTGAGGCCACAGCCATTGCCAATAAGGTTAAAGAAACCATCATCCATACGGTCAGTCGCATCGGTGCCATTCAGGTTAAGGCTGAGGCACATGAAAAAAATGCCAATGCGGCTCAAGACAGTGATGATGCGGCTTCTTTAATCGAAGCCCCTGAAGGTGGGCTGGCTTAAACGGCCAAAGTGAATGAACAAATGTTAAGAACAAACAGCCATTAGGTTGAGAGTGATATGAGCGAGAACGAAGAAGTAATTAAAAAACCAACTTTATTTGGTGCCAAAGGGTTCTGTAGCAGCCCGTGGCAAGGTTTGGCGATTGGCTTTTTGGCGATGGTCATCTTGACCTTCGTTTGGGGCTTTATCATCCTGAATGGCTATAAAGAAGATACCCATTTTGAAAAGCATAAACACCTAGGCCTTTCAGAATTTCTTCTGCGTGATGCCGCAGGTGCGCCAGATAAAATTGCCAGTGCTTTGGCACCGGGCATTGTGGGTATCAGTGGGGCATTGCCGAACATGCCATTGATGGCCTCAGGCTCCCTTGTCAGCCCGCAAGGCCATGTGCTCACTGTTCTTCATCCGCTTCAAAACCTTGATCAGCTTTATGTTTATGTGCGCACGGCTGAAGGCATCAAGCCTTTTAAAGCTGAAGTGATTGAAACCAACGCCAATCATAATCTGGCTATTTTGAAGATTATTTCGAAAAAACGTTTCCAATATTTCACCTTGGCTAACGCCTCTAACCTTGAAGTGAAATCACCTGTGATTGCCTTGGGTCAGACACGCAGCGGCAATGTGGTGATCAATCAAGGTCAGCTGCAAACCCTTGATACAACGCTAAATGTGGCGGGCAAGCCGATGAAGGCTTTGGCGGCAACAGATGCTGTCTTTTCTTGGCACCAAACAGGTGGTCCTTTGGTTAACCGCCGGGGCGAAATCGTTGGTGTGAATTTGGCCTTTAACGGTAAAAATGGCGTGATTGATGGCTTTATGATCCCAACTTATGTGGTCATGACCCATTTTGCTGATGTGGTAAACTTTAAAGTCGGTCAAGACTTGGGCGCAAACGCAGCCGCAGCCCCTGCGGCGTGGAAGCCAAAACAACAAGTGGCCAATAATGGTTCTGTGACCTCAAATGCATGGTGGCAAATCACGGCTGCCACTCAAGCCCAACAGGGCGCAACAGTTAACCCAAATACACAAAGCAACAATAATACATTTGGTATGAATGTGGTGGCAAATGGTGTGAACCACGCCATGACCGATCTGGAGCATCTTGGTGGCACACGTATTTTAGGCTTCCCGCTTAAAGATATTGTCGGCCTTGCCCTGCTTGGTTTAGGCGCAGGCCTGATCAGCGGGATGATGACCATGGGCGGTGGTATCCTTCATGTTGCGGGTATGATGATTGTCTTTGGCTATGGGATTTACCTCATTCGCCCTGTGGCCTATCTGACCAACCTGTTTATCTTTGGTGCCGCTGCACATCGTAATATCAAGTCCGGTCTTGTCATGTGGGATACGGTCAAAAAGCTCCTGCCATGGGCGGTCATTGGTATGGTCGGCGGTTACTTTATCGGTAACTATATTGGTGATGGCGGCATTGCCTTCTTGCTCGGTGCCTTTGCCCTGACCATGACCTTAAAAGGCCTGCATGAAATTTTCGCCGCTGTCCCAGATAATATTTTGGTTAAATCAGGTGATAAAACCGTTGATGAAGTAGAAGTCATTCATGAAGGTGATGATGACAGCTATATTGACGACCTGCTTAATGAGGACAAAGAAGAGGCCAAAGACGGCCCGTTTGGCATCAACCTCAAAGATGTTTTCTTAGGTCTGCCCATTGGTTTGATCAGTGGTATTTTGGGTATCAGTGGTGGCGTTCTGGCTGTTCCCCTTCAGCGCTTCTTTAAGAAACAAGCCATTCAAAATGCTATTGCCAACAGTTCAGTTGTGGTCTTTTGGGCTTCTGCCATGGGGGCGCTTGTTGCCTTTATCCACGGCACAAGTGCAGGTTTGATTGATTGGGAAACACCATTGATCATGACCATGATCATGGTTCCGGGTGCTTTTGCTGGTGGGGCCTTGGGTGCACGTTTGATGAAAGTCTTGCCATCCATCTTCCTGAAATGGTTCTACACCATCATCATGGCGGCAATCGCTGTTAAAATCCTGTTCTTGAGCTAGGAGAGCAGGTC
>NZ_FLYE01000009.1 GCF_900093605.1 Candidatus Terasakiella magnetica | reverse complement strand
AAGATATCTCAATGAGGCGAAGTGCAAAACTTTAGGCGTAGGACCAGGTAGCTGACATAATGTAGTTATAAAGACTAGTTCATTTCGCAAAAGTGAGCTGGTCTTTTTTTATTAGCTCTTATCTTTATTCTTGTAGTTTAGAAAAGAGTCATTAACTCATAGGGTATGATGAAAAAATACGGCGCCATTTTTCTTGTTTTCCTTACGTGTTTGTTTGCAACCTCTGTGCAGGCGAAAACGTTGAAAATTGCTGTGGGCTTATCGATCCCGCCGTATGTGATTAAGGAAAAAGCCAAAGGGATTGAGTATGATATTCTCAAAGAAGTCCTCAACTCACAAGGCTATGAAATGGAACCGGTCTACGTTCCACTGAGCCGCACGTTGCATCTGATTAAATACGGCCAAGTTGATGGAATTATGTCGACAGGGCAAAAAGATTTACCCGGCTGTTATACCAATCCGCATATTACCTATTGGAATTTTGCCATAACTTTAAAAAGTCGAAACCTTGAAATCCACTCTGTGGCTGATTTACAAGATAAGACGGTCTTAGCTTTTCAAAATGCCAGTAAATATTTAGGGGCACAATATGCCCAAATGACAAAGACGAACCCCAAATATAAAGAGATCGCTGATCAAAGTGTGCAAAATAAATTGCTCTTTAACAAACGGGTGGATGTTGTCATTGCTGATCGATATATCTTTGAATGGTTTCGCACTCACATGCCGGTGAAATCCGTTGCAGATACAAGCCAAGAAGTCGTCCATCACCGCTTATTTGATCCCAGTCATTTCAGTTCTGTCTTTAAAGACTCCGATGTGTGTTTAGCCTTTAATAAGGGGCTTGAAGCTATGAAGGTTTCTGGACGCTACGGCGAAATTATTGCATCTTATGGGGTTGGTGACCCGGACTGGATTAATTAAGCGAAAAACCTGAAATGAAAATTCTGATTGTACATGCGCATCCTGAGGCGCAATCCTTTACGGCTGCGTTAAAAGATAAAGCAATTGAGGTGCTGAAAGCGCAAGGCCATGAAATTGCCCTGTCTGATCTTTATGAGATGAACTGGAACCCGGTTGCGAGTGCAGACGATTTTCTGGATCGCGAAAATGAGGATTATCTGGTTTATGCGTTGGAGCAAAGAAAGGCAGTTAAGAATAAAACCATCGCCCCCGATATTCAGGCGGAATTAGATAAGCTTCTCTGGGCTGATCTGGTGATTTTCTCTTTCCCCATTTACTGGTTTTCCGTTCCAGCCATTTTAAAAGGCTGGTTTGATCGCGTTTTGGTCTCCGGTATCTGTTATGGCGGAAAACGCTTTTATGATCGCGGTGGCCTTGTGGGTAAAAAAGCACTGGTGATGTGCACCTTGGGTGGGCGTGAACATATGTTTGGTGAGGGCGCGATCCATGGCCCGCTTGAAGATATGCTGCGACCCTTGTTAAGGGGAACATTGCGTTATGTTGGTTTCGATGTTTTGGCCCCGTTTGTGGCGTGGCATGTGCCATATGTGAGCGATGAAATTCGTCAAAGTTATCTGGACGAATGTGAGAAGATATTTACAAATATAGGTGAGGTTGAATTTTTGAAATTTCCCTCAATGAGTGATTTTGATGAGCAGCTTTATCCGCAAAAATAACGTCATTATGGATTGATATTTCATAGGTGGTTTACTATTTCTAACTCGCTAATTATTATTATTTGAGGGTTGAAAATGAAACCAATTATTGCTTTGGCATTTTTGTTTGCAGTCGTATTAAGTTTTAATGCAATGGCGAATGAAGAAACTGATCGTGATATTTACGAGAAGATTATGTTGGAAGCTGGAAAGCTATATGAGCCAGGAACAGTTGATTATCAGGTCACTGTTAAAGAAGGTAAAGTCACCGTAACGGGTAGTGTTGATAATGGTACGCAACGCTATGTGATGGATGCGATGCTTAAACGCATTGAGGGTGTGCAATCGTATGAAAATAAAATGACGATCCGCTAAGCCAGAGAAAAAACACAAATGAAATGGTAATCTTTGGGCGCATGTTGTAGCTTCATATGAACGTGGGTAATCAGACGGTGCAAAAGGATTAGGGTGAATGCCAACAACATTAGTGGTGGATGACGATCAAGACTTTCAACGGGTGTGTGAAACCTGTATTGGAAGCGCCACTGCAATGGGTGAGCATCGCTTTATTTTTGCACATTCTGATGAAGAAGCCCTCAAGATCATTCAAGGTGAAGATGAACTCGATATCGCCATTGTCTCCATTGATGGTGGGAACATTTCTGGCATGGAGCTGTTTAAAAAGCTCGAAGGTGTTCGCCTGCGGGTCCCACGTATTGCGTTAACGGGTGGGCGTGATTTATCATCCATTCGTAAAGCCATGAACGAAGGGGCAGCAGACTTTTTAACCAAGCCTGTGAATGCAGATGACCTGATGGTCACGGTTGATAAAGTTTTTAAAGACTGCGAAGCACGCCGGGAAGCATGGCGCAATGAAGCCCAGCTTTCTGCCATTAAGCGTGAGCTGGATATTGCAGAGAATATCCAAAAACAAATTCTGCCCTCCATCTTTCCTTCAAGTGATCATCTGGAAATTTCAGCCCATCTCACCCCTGCCAAACGCATGAGTGGAGATTTTTACGATACCTTTGATCTTGATGATGACAAGATCGGCATTGCGGTTGCCGATGTCTCAGGTAAAGGCATTCCCGCGGCCTTTTTTATGGCGGTGGCAAGAACCTTATTGCGCGCAACAGCCATGACAAGCCCATCGCCTGCGGCCTGTCTTTCACAGGTGAATAACCTGCTGTGTGAGCATGAAATTAATTCCATGTTTGTATCAGTCTTTTACTGTGTGGTGGATACCAAAACATGGGAAGTCACCTATAGTAATGGCGGGCATTTGCCACCATATTTAGTCAGTAATGATGATGCTAAGGGTGCCATTGGGCTTGAGGGGCGCGAAGGGATTGTGCTGGGCGTTCAAGAAGATATGCCTTTTGAAAACTGCACCTGTAAACTGGGGGAAGGCGATGCCATTTTCTTTTATACCGATGGCGTCACCGAAGCCTTTGATCGCGATAAAAACCAGTTTTCTGAAGAGCGCTTGATTGATTATCTCTTGGAAAATAGAAGCCTTTCAGCTCACTCCTTATCAGAAAACCTGTTTGCTTTTGTAAATGATTTTCGCGCAGGTGCTGAACAGAATGATGATTTTACGTCTCTGGTGTTGAAACGTTTTTAGGCGTTTCCTCGACAGTTTCTTTAACCACGAGCCCTTCATCAAAACCTTTGTCAATTTCGGGCTCTTCTTGTGGGGCTTGCACATCCATGTCAGGGGCGTGGGGCTCCTCGCCCAGAGGGGCTTCTCCCTCAATTACGGCCTCAAGTTCTTCATCTGGATATTGAAGCGGTGGGGCCGTCCAATCAAGTTGGAAGACATTTTTAGGCTCATCAAAGCCTTTTAATTCCTGTGGACCTTGGTCAAGAAAGCTATAGATGGGTTTTTCACCACAGAGCTCAACAAGATCAGGGGAGATGGAGATCGAGTCACTGGGCGTGAAATCACATAAACGTGCGGCCAGTTGAACTGCGGTACCAAACAGATCGTTGTTTTTCTTAATGGGCTCACCCGCATGTAGCCCAATGCGAATATGTAAGGGGAATTCCGGATCGGCGTTATTGTTGCCCTCAACCCGTTTGTGAATTTCAACCGCGGCTTCCAAGGCTTTGTTATGGTCTTTAAAAGAGGCCATAATCCCATCCCCTAAATGCTTGATCTCAAGCCCGTCAAGGTTGGTGAGCGCGGTGCGCACAATCAGGTCATGGGCTTTTAGCACTTCTTGGGCAGCAAAATCACCATGTTTGGTGGTCAGGTCTGTTGAGCCAACCATATCAGTAAACATAATGGTGAGCAGGTGTGGGTTGATCTTTTCATCAACAGGGGGCTTCCAGTTCACCCATTCTTGCATCACATCACGTATGATTAATTGGGCTGATGTATCCCCGTTTGAAAGACGCGCGGCAATATCCCCGCTTTGTTTAAACAGATTGATATGGCGATCATTTTCAAGATATTTACCAAATTCACTGACAAAACGATCGGCTTGGTCCGGCTTTGCCCCTAACATTTCAAGAAGGCGGCGCAGGATCAAAGTCGTTTCATCATCACTAAGCCCATGGTCCTTTGCTAACCTGAGGACCGCACCGGACATAAACAGATTAAGGCCAAAACGGTTTAAGGTTTCCATACTGGCATCGGGCCCTTTAAGTGCGCCAAGGGTGACGCCAAGGAAATTGATCAAAAAGGCTTTTTGTTTTTCAGCCTCTTGTGAAAAAGCAACTTCCTTTATTTCTTCTTCTGTCTCGGTTTCGCTTTCATCAATATACTCGTGAAAATCAAACTCTTCTTCAGCTTCTGGCTCGGGGGCAGGCTCAGCGGCTTCCATTTTATCAATGGCCTCAGCTGCTTTTTCCATCTCTTGTGAAATCTTTGATTTTTCAACAGTTGGTGTCGGCTTCTTCTTTTTGCGAAAGGGGTTGAGTTCAAAACGTGCGGCATAGCGGCTGTAGGTCGATGTGGCAGCAATGATGAAAACGATGCTGAACATTGCCATTAAAATCATCTTCTGGGCATGTTCAGCCACAGTGAGGCTCATTCCCTTAATCAATAGATATAGCAATCCCGCAGCAGCCCCGCCCGCCCCAAGGCCAATGGCAAGGATACTAAAGCAAATGCCCAAAAACATCGCAGGGGTGACATGGGCTTTAAGTCGCTCACTTGGGTCATCTTCAGCGAGAAACATATCCACATCTTCAGACAGGTAGCCAACCCGACCATCAGAAGATACCGCCATATCTGCCCAACTGTTGGCTGAGCGGGTGCGTGCAACTTTTTTCTTTTTAGGCTCAACCTTATTACGCCAGATGAGGGATTCCATATGGCGCCCGTTATCGGGGTTGTAATCTTCTAAAATAACACGAATGGCAAGGCCGACTTTATCATGATCAAGCTCTTTGGCTTCATGAATGGCAACGACGCGTTCTTGATAAGGATAGCGCGCCTGCACTTGCCATCGTCCATTGTTATAGACTTGGACTTCATAGGTCTGATTGTCGTGCGTACCCATCTCGATCCTTATTTGCGATTTCTTTCAGGATGAACGAAGATTTGCGCTTTGAAAAGAGAGACTTGTACTTGTTGATAAAATTAATCGAACAGGGCGTCGATATCGTTCTGATCCATAGTAATTTGGTCTTCTTCTTCAACCATTTCACCACTAAGGTCGGCCGTGCCGTGAATAATGGCACTCAGGCGGTCTTGCAGGCGGTGGATTTCTGTCGCCGATTCGCTGACTTTAAAGCGAAGAAATTCCATATCCCCGGTTTCAATGGCGGCTTCTGCATCGCTAATGGCTTGGAAAATAGCAGCGTCGACTTTGGAAATTGTATCTTCAAAGGCTTTTCTAACAAACGGCATCGCATGATCGTAAACGTCAACAGCCAAATCTTTATCGGCAATTGTGCTGTCACGAAAATGATCTTTATAGGGTTTGGGTTGCCAGTCTTTGACCATGTCTAGGCAATCGGGCATATCTGGCAACATGTCAATCATCATCACCACTTCATTGAAATGGTTCAGATAATCTGTTGCCAACAACGTCTCTTCGTTGATGTTGGTGCCCTTGACCTTTGCTTGACAGGTCTCAAATTCTGGGCTGATGCCCTCTACCACGTTGCGCCTCTTAGTTTTGAGTGTTCTCGTTTATTTATATTTTTAACTTATTAAATTTTTCTTACATCCCCAATCCTATAAATACAAAACTATATAACATTTTGGAAGGCTTAAGCAAAAATACGTACGATTTTGCAAAGGAAGGCTTGAGTAAATGGTCATAATTTTGCATTCTCGCGCGCGAATATTCTGATAAGGATGACAAAGAACAATGACCAACGATAATCGAGTCTATCTGTATGATAGCACGCTGCGCGACGGGGCGCAGACACAAGGTGTGGATTTTAGCGCGGCTGACAAGGTTGCGATTGCCATTGAGCTTGATCGTTTGGGCATTGATTATGTGGAAGGCGGCTGGCCCGGTGCCAACCCGACCGATGATGATTTCTTTGCCAATCCGCCAAAACTGGAGACGGCGGTTTTAAGTGCGTTTGGCATGACACGTCGCCCCGGGCGCAGTGCCGATAATGATCCGGGCCTAAGTGGTTTGGTCAATACGGGCGTGAAAACCATCACACTTGTGGGCAAAAGCTGGGATTTCCAAGTTGATGTGGCCTTGGAGATTGAACGTTCTGAAAACGTCGCCATGATTGCCGATTCCATTGCCTATGTGAAAGACAAGGCCGGTGAGGCCATGTTTGATGCGGAACATTTCTTTGATGGCTATAAAGCAAACCCCGAGTTTGCCCTTGAATGTTGTAAAGCAGCTTATGAAGCCGGTGCGCGCTGGATTGTCATGTGTGACACCAATGGCGGCACATTGCCCGATGAGATTGAGGCGATTGTGGGGGAAGTGACCAAACATATCCCGGGCTCCCATCTGGGTATTCATTGCCATGATGATACGGGCAATGCGGTTGCAAACTCCCTTGCTGCTGTGCGCATGGGCGTGCGTCAAATCCAAGGCACACTCAATGGCCTTGGCGAGCGTTGTGGCAATGCCAACCTGATCTCTATCTTGCCGTCCTTAATGTTAAAGATGGGCTTTGAAACAGGGGTGAGCAAAGAAGGCCTTAAACGCCTTGTCACCGTTTCACGATTGTTGGATGAGCGCCTTAACCGCGCACCTGCACGCAATGCGGCCTATGTTGGCGAATCCGCCTTTGCCCATAAGGGGGGCTTACATGTTTCAGCCATTGAAAAAGACCCGAGCTGTTATGAACATGTAAATCCTGAAAGCGTGGGTAATAAACGCACGATCATTATGTCTAATCAGGCCGGACGTTCAAACTTGGTGGCGAAGTTTCGCGAAGTTGGTCTTGATGTGGACCCAAAAGATGCCAAGGTCAATGTTCTTTTGGATAAGATTAAAGAACTGGAAAGTAGTGGCTATTCCTATGATGGGGCGGATGCGAGTTTTGAGCTTCTTGCGCGTCGCCATCTGGAGGCTGTGCCGGAATATTTCCGCCTTGAAAGTTTCCGCGTGATTGATGAGCGTGTGTGGGATAAGCGCCATGCCCATGTTAATCAAATGTCAGAAACAACCGTAAAGCTGTTTATTGGTGATAAACGCATTATGGATGTGGCAGAAGGCAACGGTCCGGTCAATGCACTGGATGCGGCCTTGCGCAAAATTCTCATCCCGGTCTATCCAGATTTGGAAAGCCTGCATTTGGTCGATTTTAAGGTGCGTATTCTGGATGGTGATCAGGCCACAGGTGCGATCACACGGGTGATGATTGAAAGTGCCGATGGTCAGGGCAATACATGGACCACTGTTGGCATGTCTTCAAACATCATTGATGCCTCATACGAGGCTTTACGCGATAGCTTGATTTACAAACTCTATAAGTCAGGAGTGAAAGCTCATGGCGGGAACTGATCGTCGTCGCAAATCCGAAGCCGCAGATTTTTGCCGTGAGGATGCGCCAGCTATTATTTTGGTAGAACCCCAACTTGGGGAAAATATCGGTATGGTGGCGCGTGCCATGCTTAATTGTGGTTTAATCGATCTGCGTATCGTAAACCCGCGCGAGGGCTGGGATCGCGATAAGGCGGAAAAATGCAGCTCGGGTGCTCGCCTTGTGTTGGACCGTGCACGTTTCTTTACCTCCACCAAAGAAGCCGTAGCTGATTTGGAAACCATCTATGCTACAACGGCACGCCCGCGCGATATGGTGAAGGCCATGGTCACGCCAAGGCAGGCGGCAAAAGAGTCTGTGGAACTTGCTACGCGGGAGTTAAAAACAGGTATTCTTTTTGGTAAGGAAGCCAAGGGCTTACATAATGATGATGTGGCCATGTGTGATGCGATTTTGCATTTGCCGCTAAATCCAGCCTTTGCCTCGCTCAATCTCGCTCAGGCGGTTTTGCTCATCGGTTATGAATGGTACACGATGAATGATGACACTGAAGAGCGTTATATTCCTGAGACCAGAAGCAAGATGGCGCGTCCGGCAACCAAGGAAGAAGTCATCGGGTTTTATGAGCATCTTGAGCGTGAGCTTGATGACTCCGGCTTCCTGCGCATTGAAGAAAAGCGCCCCTCCATGGTGCGCAATATCCGCAATATTTTTGCCCGTGTGGAATTGACCTTACAAGAGGTCCAGACCTTACGCGGTATTGTGGCTTTCTTGTCAAACGGGCGCAGTGGCGGACCGGGTAAGGGTAAATAACTTACCTCTTTAGATGACGGTCTATACAAAAGAATAGTGCGAAAAATCATACTTTTGTCTTTGCAAAACAAAGGCTTATGAAAATGACGCGCTGCACAAAATTTATGATTAAAAAACGAGCAAATGTTTAACTTATGATCATTGCACATTTTTTAATCATTCTAAAGGAATCTGGATTTTGAATTCCTGATTTTTAAAAAGTGAGGGTTTCTGCCCTTTCAAAAAAACTGGCATTGGTTTTGCTCTTTTATTCCTAAAGGCTGAGACGTTAATCAGCACCGTCGTTACTATGGAATGGAGAATATCAATGAAGGTATTAAAAAAAGTACCAAAGACTATCGTTTTCTCTCTACTCGTCGTCATAACTCTTCTTGCTCAAATTAGCGATTTGTGGGCAATGGACGCAAAAGTATTAGAAGAACGCCTCACTTTTCTCGAAAATGAGTTAAATCAGAAGCAGGTTAATATTGACCATATCTGGACAATGCTTGCAGCTTGTCTTGTCTTTTTTATGCAGGGCGGTTTCCTTTTATTGGAAGCAGGTCTTGTGCGCTCAAAAAACTCAATTAACGTAGCGCAAAAAAATATTGCTGACTTTATTTTAGCAACTGTTTGCTTTGGCGCTGTTGGTTTTATGTTGATGTTCGGGAATTCTCTTGGTGGATTGGTCGGCTTTGATTGGGAGCTTTTGGCTTTTGACAAAGTTGAAGATTGGACCTTCACCTTCTTTGTTTTCCAAGTGGTCTTTTGTGGTACTGCGGCAACAATTGTATCTGGTGCAGTTGCAGAGCGTATGAAGTTTGGCGGCTATCTTGCGGTTACGCTTTTAATCGCTTTATTGATCTATCCGGTCTTTGGTCACTGGGCATGGGGCAATTTGCTTAATGGCGATAACGAGCCGTTCTTAGCTGCCATGGGTTTTGTTGATTTTGCAGGTTCAACGGTTGTTCACTCCGTTGGGGGCTGGGTGGCTTTGGCGGCTGTGTTGGTTATTGGCCCGCGTTTGGGCCGTTATGACCAAGATGGCAAACCTGTTGAAATTAATGGTCATAGCCCAGTTCTGGCAACATTTGGCTGCATCATTTTATGGATCGGCTGGATCGGATTTAATGGCGGCTCTACAACAGCAGGCACTCCTGCTTTTGCACATATCATTGCCAATACGGTGGTTGCAGGTGCAATAGGCGGTCTGTTTGGCTTGGTTTTAGGGCGCAAAGTCGATGGGCATTATCGCCCGGACCGTTCAATCAATGGCGTGCTTGGTGGGCTTGTTGGTATAACGGCTGGCTGTGATGTGGTGAGCCTGTGGGGCGCAATCTTTATCGGGGCAGGCAGTGCTGTCGTCGTTGTACTTGCTGCTGATTTCCTTGAGAAGAAATTAAAAGCTGATGATGTGGTTGGTGCGGTATCTGTGCATGGGGTTGCCGGGGCTTTTGGTACACTTGCGCTTGCGCTTGTTGCACCAGCAGGCACTTTTGAAATGGGTATGTGGGCACAATTGGGCGTGCAGGCAACTGGTGTTGCAACAGCCTTTGTTTGGGCCTTTGTCTTACCTTATTTTATCCTGAAAATTGTTAATTCCATGTTTGAAGGTGGCATGCGTGTTTCTGAAGAAGACGAACTGAACGGTTTGAACTTTGCTGAACATGCTGCAACCATGGGCGCCTCTCATGTGCTGCGTGAAATGGAACATGTTTTCGCAGGTTCTGATGGACAGGAGGAACCCCACGCAAATTTTATCGCAGCTGATGAGGCCGATGAAATTGCATTTTATTTCAAACGTCTCATGGATCGTAATGCTTCACTGGTTACGGGGATGAAAAATACCACTGATGTTCTCGTCAGTGCGTCACAAAACCTTGCCAGCATGTCAACGGACTTGAGCGCGCAGGCTGAACAGACCCAATCACGGGCTTTTGAGCTGGAAAGTACAACTCAGAATGTCTCAGGTGATATGAATAAAATGGCTGACGGTGTTGGTGAGGCAGGAAACCTTGCTAAAACCATTGCCGAAAATGCCGATGAAATGTCGCAGACTGTCCAAAATGTCGCGAATGAAATCCGCAGTGTCGTGGGCAGTATTGATGAAATTTCTTCATCGACAGATCAGACGCAAAGCCTTTTGAGCAATGCAGTGGGGGAGGTTCGTGAAGGTCAAGATAAGATGAAAGCCCTTGGCGAAGCTGCCCGTGCAACAAGTGATGTTTTGAATATGATCAGTGATATTGCCAATCAGACCAATATGCTGGCCTTAAATGCCACGATTGAAGCTGCTCGTAGTGGTGAAGCGGGCAAGGGGTTTGCCGTGGTGGCGGGTGAGGTGAAGAACCTCGCCAATCAAACGGCAAAGGCGATTGCAGATATTGAACAGCGTGTGTCCACAATGCAAAATGGTGCGAGCGATGCGGTACATGTGATGGAAAAAATCGCAGGCCTTGTAGAGCATGTCAAAGAAACAGCAGACGGTATCGACAGTGCTGTGGATCGTCAGTCTATTGCCGCAGGGCGTATTTCTGGTCGCCTTGGTGAAATGACGGATATGACCACTTATGTCGCTTCTGAAATTAACCGTGTTGCCAGCAATACGCACGATGCATCAAGCATGGCAGGCCACGCCGCTCATCAGACAGATAACCTGAATGAAGGTATTTTGGATGTGAAACAGGCGGCGAGCCTTAGCCATACACAGGCTCGTGATTTAAAAGGCGAAGCTGAGGAAATTTCAAAATCAGCAGCACAATTAAACAAGCTGGTGAGCAGCTTGTCTCTTCACAAGATGGCGCAAGAGGCGGCTGAATAGTCCTCAAAGACTATCATTGGGCAAAAGGGAGTTCGGTTAGCGTCGAATTCCCTTTTGTTTATTTTTGGAAACAATCATTTTCAAAAGCGGGTCATTATCAAAATAAGTGAAACAGAGCATCTTCATAGGCAGAAAAGATTAACTGCTTAGAGAAAGAGATCAGCCCATGTCTACATTACTTGTTATCAATTCCAGCCCGATGGGGGAGACTTCCGTCACCCGTAAATTGACCCAAGCCTTTGTTGAGAAGTACCAGCAGGCCAATGGGAATGTTGAGGTGAGTGAGCTCGATGTGGTTTCGCTAAACCTGCCTCATCTTGATGGGGAAATCCTTGGCGCCTTTTTCACGCCTGCTGAGCAACGCAACGCCGCGCAAGTCGCCCTTGTAAAACGTTCTGATGATTTGATTGCCCAGTTTAAAGAGGCCGATGCCATCGTCATGGGCGCACCGATGCATAACTTTGGTATCCCTTCCAGCCTGAAGGCTTATGTGGATCATATTGCGCGGGCAGGCGAGACTTTTAAATATAGTGAAAACGGTCCTGTTGGTTTGGTTGAAGATAAACCTGTGTATGTGATTTCAGCACGGGGAGGGGATTATTCAGAAAACGGCTATAGCCATCTGGATTTCGTTTTACCTTACCTGCAACAGGTGCTTGCCTTTATGGGGGTGAATACTGTCAGCCTTATTCAGGCCAATGGTGTTGCCATGGGCGAAGAAGCGGTCGCGCGCGCTATTGAAGGGGCAACAAAAGATATTGAAGCGGCCTTGGCAGCATAGAAGAAGTGGATTGTAAACGGCATGCCTACATATTTAGGTATGCCGTTATTTTATCGAGTAACAATCTTTAAGAACTCACCTTTTTGCAAGCCGTTAGACAAGGCTTCCTTATTGAGGACCTTGAGCCAGTCTTCTTTCATCTTTTCAACTTTCATACGTTGGGCAAGGCCTGAAATCGTGTCGTTATGCCCGACGCGATGCAAGCCGATATGGAAGCCTTTAATGCTTTTGGCTTCACGATAAGAAAGCCTTCGAAAGCTGTAGGTCGTGCGGCGAAAGGCCATTTCCATTTTACTGGTGAGGTCCGGCGGTGTGAGAAAACGAAACTGGAAAATCTCTTCCCCATCTGCAATGGCAAGATAGCGAATATCACGCACGCCTTTTTTCGTATTGATGCGCACAACACCCGTTGCAGCCTCAAGCCCGTTGACCTCAAGCTGTTGAACAGCGCGCAGGTTATATTTATTGGCCCAAATCTCATTGAGGTAATGTGTGATAGGGAGATGCTTATTATTTCGTTTAGCAATATCAAACCGGATGGCACTTCCGTTTTTGTGAGTAGCAATTAATAATTTGGGGGTATTAAAATATTCGAAGTCATCAGGGATTGTAAATTCCATGCGCAGGTCGGGGTGGATGAAGGTTTGTTGGTCAATAATGCCTTGTTTGATGCTTTCACCATATTCCAGACCATCAATGAGCGCGAGATAGGTGCGCCGATTAATCAGGTCAAGGTCAACTGGATAGGTCTTGGCAATCTTTTGGGACTCTGAAATGCGCACACGTGTATCGGGGTGAGTGGAAAAGATGGAATAATGGCTTTGCTCGCCTTTCTCACCCTTCATCTTGGCTTCAAGCTCGGTATGTTCAGCCAGCTTCTTAAAGAAAGTGGCCGAAGCTTTCGGATCATAGCCTAGCTTGGTCATATAACGAATGCCGAGTTTATCAGCTTCCATTTCCTGATCTCTTGAGTAGTTTGCAATAAATGCATTTCCAGCGTAGTTAGCAATATCGCCAGCAGGTCCACCGACTACAATTCCGAGCAGTATAGATCCTAATTGAACTATTTGCCCTTGGCTTATTCTTTGTGCTGTATGTCTAGCTGTAACATGGCCTATTTCATGGCCTAAAATTGCTACTATTTCCGCTTCGTTTTCTGCTAAAGAAATGATGCCGCGATTTATGGTGATTTTGCCGCCTGGCAGAGCCATTGCATTCATTTCTGGATTGTCGAGAACAGTAAACTCCCAAGCTAAATTTGGTAACTCAGAAACGCGGGCTAATTGTTGTCCTAAGTCATTTATATACTTTTGAATTTTTTCATGGTCATATTTACCGCCAAAGCGCTTGATCAATTTGGGATATTCTTGTTTACCCAACTTTATGTCATCTTCAATTGAAGTGACCCCAGTAAAGCTCTGTTGCCCCGTGGCGGGGTTAACCGAACAGCCAGATGTGGAAAGCACAAGTGCACATAAGCTTGCTGCTATGAAAAAGGAACGCATTAAAAATCACCCGTATAAACTCGTCTCTCCTTTATATGGTTTGGAGAGAGCCTCTTTTCTAAAAGATAAGCAAAAAACAAAGGAGATCAAAGCCTATAATTCATGCTATTTTACTTGTAGAGGTCGTAAAAACAGGCTAAACCCGCCACAATCTTAAAAGATCAGGCTGATGAGACGATGATTTGCTACCAACTTCTTTGTGAACATGACCATGAATTTGAAGCATGGTTTCGCGATAGTACTGCTTTTGACGAGCAGGCTGCCCATGGGGAAGTGCAATGTCCGTTCTGTGGTAATGATCAAATCCGAAAAGCCGTGATGTCACCTGCTGTGGCTTCTGCCAAGGATGTACAAGTGCGCACGTCTGCGGATCAAAAAACAGCAATTGAAGCTGCTGAAAAAGCGGCAAGCGATATGCGCAGTGGGGCCGACCCGCAAGAAGCGGCCCAAACCTTCATGGAAGTTGTCAGTAAACTGCAAAAACATGTGGAAAACACATGCGACTATGTGGGGGAAGATTTTGCAGAAGAGGCCCGCGCCATTCATTCTGGTGATGCAGAGATGCGCGATATTTATGGTGAAGCAACCTCTGAAGAAACAGAAGAGCTGCGCGATGAAGGCATTGAGGTCATCTCTATTCCCAAACTGGCGGATAAAGAACAAGCCAACTAAAGTACCGATTTTAGGTATATCTATTTAAATCAAGCCTTTGTAACCTACCTTAAACATGATAGGGTTGTCATGTTTTGGTTTTGTTAACGATAACCTATGGCGCTTAAAGGTAGGTTATTTAAGGCTTTTCAAATATATAAGAATGGATAGATTGGCTGGTAAATGGTCAAGGTGGGAGTTTTGCATGTCTGCGTTGAATAATCTTCAAATTCGGTTTCGTATTATGTTGGCGTTGGCCTTACCTGTGATTGGGCTGTTGTTTTTTGCAGGCTCCATCGTTTTGGATAAACGCCAGATTTCAACCAATATGGAACGTTTAACCACCTTGGCAGACCTTGCGCCGACCATCAGTGCGCTGGTGCATGAATTACAAAAAGAACGCGGCACCTCAGCCGGTTTTATTGGCAGTAAAGGGCAGAAGTTTAAAGCCAAGCTGGATAATCAACGCCAAGAAAGTGATATCAAACACGGCTTGTTACAGCAGGCTTTCAAGACTTTCCCGGTTGATAATTACAGTGAGGTGCTGAAAGGCAAAATCAGCACGGCAAGCAAAGCTTTATCCCAGCTTCAGGCCAAACGCAAACAGGTCTCCGGCCTTGAACTTACCATCCCAAAAATGGCGGGCTATTACACCCCAACCATTGCCAAGCTCCTCAGCATTGTTGAAGAAATGGCGGTCTTGAGTAATGATGCGCAAGTCACCGGTGCCATTACGGCCTATACGGCCTTTTTGCAGGCAAAAGAGCGCGCAGGTATTGAACGCGCCATGGGCTCTGGCGGGTTTAGTGCAGGGAAATTCAAGCCGGTTATTTACCGCAAATTCCTCCAGCTTATCGCCATGCAAAATACTTTCTTAAGCCGCTTTGCGATTTTTGCCACGTCAGAACAAATTGCCTTTATGAAAAACACGGTTAAAGGCCCGGATGTGGATGATGTCAACCGCATGCGCAAAATTGCCATTGAAAGTGCGGTTACAGGAACAACACAAGGCATTGAAGGTCCTTACTGGTTTGACACAATCACCAAGAAGATCAACCTGTTAAAAACCGTTGAAAATAAAGTTGCTGACGACCTCGTGGGTATGACAAATGATATCCGCTCTGGCGCTGATACAGCTTTTTATATGGCTTTGTTGGTCACTTTAGCCCTTCTGGCTGTCACCGTTGTTGTGGTCATGCAAATCGTTCACGGGATCACACAGCCTGTTCATAGTTTGACCAATGTGATGACGGCCTTGTCACAAGGTGATCACAGCGTAGGTGTTGAAGGTGCCGATCGTGGTGATGAGATTGGTGAAATGGCAAAATCGGTTGAATTCTTTAAAGAAGGACTGATTAAAGCGGAGCGACTCAATCAAGAAAAACTGGCTGAGGAGGAAGAAAAAATCCGCCGCCAGAAATTGATGGAAGGCTATATTCAGGATTTCGAACTGACCATGGTTACGGTGATGGATGGGCTTTCTGCCGCAGATGTCTCTATGCAGGAAACCTCCATTGAGATGAATGATATTGCCTCTACGACCAAAGGGCAGTCGGCAACTGTTGCAGCCTCGGCTGAAGAAGCTTCAACCAATGTGGAAACAGTTGCCAGTGCGGCAGAAGAGCTTTCAGCTTCTATTTCTGAAATTTCGAGTCAAGTTGCCAATGCGGCGACTTCTTCCATGACGGCGGTAAGTGAGGCCAATAATACCTCTGAGAAAATCCGCGTTCTTGAAGATAATGTCTCTAAAATTGGTGAGTTTGTCGGGCTCATTAATGACATTGCGGACCAGACCAATATGTTGGCCCTAAACGCCACGATTGAGGCCGCGCGCGCAGGCGATGCGGGTAAAGGCTTTGCTGTTGTGGCCCAAGAAGTTAAAACATTAGCCAACCAGACCTCGCAAGCTACAGAAGAAATTGGCAAACAAATCTCAGAAGTGCAGTCTTCCACCAATGCCTCGGTCAGTGCGATCAGCAATGTATCGCGTGCCATTGGTGAGGTGAATGAAATTTCAGCTTCTATTTCAGCAGCCGTGGAAGAACAAAGTGCAGCCACATCAGAAATCGCACGCAATGTGGAACAAGCTTCCCAAGGTACGCAGAATGTCTCCCAAGAAGTCATTCATGTGCTGCATTCAGCAGAACGTGCTGAAACGGCCTCTGTCGATATTGGTCAGGCGTCTGGTGCTTTGTCAAAGCAAGGCGATGTGTTGCGCAAGAAAGTCACGGAATTCTTGCAGAATGTTCAGTTTGATAGCGGTGATGAAGTAAGCGAACTTGTATCATGGAGTGATGATCTGGCCTTTGGCGTGGATCATATCGATGATGACCATAAGAAGCTCTTGGGTATGGTCAATAGCCTCTATCACTTTATGAAAACCAATGCGACCCAAGATGATATCCAGATGGCCTTTTCTGAGCTGCATAATTACACCGAAACGCATTTCGGTTCAGAAGAAGAAGTTATGCAGAATATGAATTATGCGGACTATGAAATCCATAAGAAAGCCCATGAAGGCTTTGTGAAACGTCTGGATGGGCTTTATGCCAAATATCAAAATGGTGAGAGCGGTGCCGAGGTGGATCTAACGGGTCTGCTGGGCAGCTGGTGGGTAAACCACATCATGTCATTTGATAAGAAACTGGCTGCTGCCATTAAAGGCTAGAGCCTTTAAAAAAAGAAAGCCCGTCAATCCTTGCGCAAGTTGGGAATGACGGGCTTTTTTGTTTTATTTTACAAGCTTGATAGACTTGTCTTGGAATGCCTTGACCATATTAGCGATCATTTTCATCTCACGGCCTTCACGGGTGTAATAGGTGTCTGTTTCATTATCAAACATTGCCCAGAATGCCCAGCAGCCATAAGGGTTTATGTCGGCTTCTTTGGTGCCGATGTTATGAGCTTGGGGATAAAGCATCACAATGTCATTTGATTCAGTAAGGTCATTGTAGATGTTTTTATAGAACAGGTCCCCAAAGGTGATTTCTTTACCGGAATTGCTCGAGCCAATCTTGCCTTTAAACTTCCATTCAGGGAACTGCTGGCAACCATGTAAGGCCACATGCATTTTGCAATCTTTTTCACCTGACTGACAAGCTGATGGCACATAAGCATAGCCTGTTGAGCCAATACCATGTTCATTAAGCGCTTTATTAGAAGACAGGTCAGACACATAAGGCTGCTGTTTAAAGCTATAGAGGTTTGCGGCCTTAAATTTCTTTGAGGTCTTCATTTCCCCATAGATATGCCACAGGATGTCTTTACCAAGGTTGTAACCCGGGATCATGCCGTAGTTACAGTGATACATCCATGGGTCATTGCCGCGGACCAACTGGTTTGGAAACCATGAATATTGCTGCGAGTTGCTTGGTGCACATGGAAAGGCTGCATCGCCAAGGTTCTCATATTTATCAAACATGGATTTGGTTGTGGGCATACCATGGGCAATGGGGTAGAACGGACCATAAGAGGGAATGCTCGCCCAAGCTTTTACATTCTTGCTCGCTTTATCCACAAACTCTTTATAGAAGATGCGGGATGTATTGCCCAAAAGTGGGTTGATGACCTGATCGCCTTGTGAGTTAAAGATAAAGACTTTATCATTTTTCAGGTTGCTGATTGGGGCGATTTTACCGTCTTTAGATAGTTGTTTTGCCTTATCAATATAGGTCGTGCCCGTTAGGTCTGCGCCAATACCCATCATACATTGCTGTTTAATGGTGGCGATATCGCCCGGCTTCATATTTTGTGCACAGAAAAACGGCCCGCCTGCAACAGAGCCCATGCCCGAGAAAATATCGGAATAGGCCACGTGAAGCTGTTGCGCCATAAACGCACCAGAAGACACACCAGAAACCGAGATTTTTTCGGCATCAATTTTGGGTGTCGGTCCCGCAGCATGTGCTGTGGAAATTACCGCTGACAAAGCCAGCGATAGAACAAATTTAAACATAATCGCCCCTACCTTTATAAGATTAATAGGCGCAATAATACATTTTAAAAGTGTCTGGTCAATATGGCTTACGGTTATTCAGTTATTTGCGAAAGAGCCAAAATTTCTTCGGGGCTTTCAATCACGTGAAGCACATCACCGCTGATCATGGAAATCTTTGTGCAGGCCATTGTTTCCACATTAAACTCATCTTCATTCTCACCCGCCCCATACATATTGGAGGGATATGCACAGGCAATCTGGTCAAGGCGCACCAGCACGGTTTCACCTTCAAGTCCTGTCAGTTTATGAAGAATATGCATGATGAGCCTTTGTATGGATTAAGTCTGTTTAGTCGCAAATAACAGATAGTTGACGCTCAGGTCATTGGTTAGGGACCAGCTGTCGCGAAACGGATTAAAGGTCATGCCGTTCATAAGTTTGACCTCAAGTCCGTTTTTGCGCAAGCCATCGGCAAATTCTGATGGTTTTACAAATTGGGAAAAGTCATGGGTGCCACGGGGCAACCAGCCCAAGATATATTCAGCCCCAACTTTTGCCATGGCAAAAGACTTGATCGTGCGGTTTAGGGTTGCACCAATCATGGCGCCACCGGGTTTGACCAAAGCGCATGATGCATCCAAAAAGGCATCAATATCGGCGACATGCTCAATCACTTCCATATTCAGCACCGCATCATACTGCACATTTTGCGCTGCCAAATCTTCAGGAAAGACACAGCGATAATCAATGTCAAGGCCACCAGCCTCGGCATGGACCATGGCGGTTTTGATGTTTTTATCACCCGCATCAATGCTGGTCATTTGGGCCCCCATGCGGCATAGCGGTTCTGAAATCAATCCGCCGCCACAGCCGATATCAAGTATTTTCAAACCCTTAAGCGGTTGTTCAGCTGTTTCATCCAGCCCAAAATGTGCACATAAACGTTCACGAATGAAGGTTAGGCGGGTGGGGTTGAATTTGTGAAGCGGGCGAAATTTGCCATTTGGGTCCCACCACTCATCGGCAATTGCCGTAAACCATGCGACTTCTTCAGGGTTAACAGTGGTTGAAGACATGGAAAAACTCCCGTTATGAGGCTTGCTTAAAAGGTCGATTTAAGAGTATGTATACCCGCGCGTGCGCGTTTGCCAGTTCAAAATGAATTTTTGCACAGGAAAATGGGCACACTCGTTTTCTATTTTTTGACTTTCGCCTAAGGAACATTTCGTCAAATGGCTCGGATCGTAATGAAATTTGGCGGCACTTCAGTTGCCGACCTCGACCGGATCAGGAATGTAGCCCAACGTGTGAAGAACGAAGTGGATGCAGGTAACGAAGTTGCGGTTGTCGTCTCGGCTATGTCCGGTGTGACAAACCAGCTTGTCGGTTATTGTGAAGATGCTTCACCTATGTATGATGCCCGCGAATATGACGTGGTTGTTTCATCGGGTGAGCAGGTAACTTCCGGTCTGCTGTCTATTGTTCTTCAGTCTATGGGTGTCGCAGCTCGCTCTTGGCAGGGCTGGCAAATTCCGATCCGTACCGATAGCGTACATGCAAAAGCGCGTATCGAAGATATTGGTACCGAAGAACTCGATAAACGCTTTAAAAGCGGTGAAGTCGTTGTTGTTCCGGGTTTCCAAGGTGTCGGTTCTGATAACCGTGTGACCACATTGGGCCGCGGTGGCTCCGATACATCTGCTGTGGCGCTGGCGGCTGCAACCAAGGCGGACCGTTGTGATATTTACACCGATGTTGATGGTGTCTACACAACAGACCCACGCATTGTGGCAAAAGCACGCAAGCTTGATAAAATCACCTATGAAGAGATGCTTGAACTGGCCTCGCTTGGTGCCAAGGTTTTGCAGACCCGTTCTGTAGAAATGGCGATGAAGCATGATGTGCGCCTGCAAGTATTGACCAGTTTTGAAGAAAAACCCGGAACCTTGGTTTGCGGGGAGGATGAAATCGTGGAACAAGAACTCGTAAGCGGCATTGCGTATTCACGTGATGAAGCAAAAATCACTCTGATCGGTGTGGCCGATCGTCCTGGTGTTTCTGCTGGCCTGTTTGGCCCATTGGCGGACACTTCCATCAATGTGGACATGATCGTTCAGAACGTTTCTGAAGATGGTCAAAAAACAGATGTGACCTTCACGGTGCCACGTGGTGATCTGCAACGTGCCATCCAGTTGTTGGAAGAAAAGCAAGAAGAAGTCGGCTATGAACGTCTGGTTTCTGACAGCGACGTTGTGAAAATCTCTGTTGTGGGTGTGGGTATGCGCACGCACGCAGGTGTGGCTGCAACCATGTTTAAAGCATTGGCTGAAAAAGGCATCAACATTCAAGTGATCACAACATCTGAAATCAAGGTCTCTGTGTTGATCGCAGAAGAATATCTTGAATTGGCAATCCGTGCATTGCACTCTGCCTATGGCCTTGATGCTGACGAAGAATAAGGGATAAAATGATGAGTGAAGCTGCCAAGCAAAATTTGGATAAACTATGGCAACGCGGAAAAGATTTTCTGGGTTGTGAGTATGCCATTCTCGGTGGGGCGATGTCGTGGATTTCTGAGCGAAATCTTGTCTCTGCCCTATCTAATGCTGGCGGCTTCGGCGTCATTGCCGGTGGCTCGATGGGACCAGACCTTCTGTCTGAAGAAATCGCTGCCACCAAAGCCCTCACGGACAAGCCTTTTGGTGTGAACCTGATCACCATGCATCCACAGCTGGATGAGTTGATTGATGTTTGTAAAGAACATGCGGTCTCCCACGTGGTGTTGGCGGGTGGCTTGCCAAGTGCAGCCTCTATTAAACAAGCTAAAGATTTTGGTGCAAAGGTTATTTGTTTTTCACCTGCATTGGTGTTGGCAAAACGCCTGATCCGCAACGGTGCAGATGCGCTGGTGATTGAAGGCGCAGAAGCCGGCGGTCATATTGGCCCGGTTGTCACTTCCGTTCTTGCCCAAGAAATCTTGCCCGTTATTAAAGACGTGCCGATTTTTGTAGCAGGCGGGATTGGTCGCGGCGAAGCCATGTTGTCCTATCTTGAAATGGGCGCTGCTGGTGTTCAAATGGGTACGCGTTTTGTTTGCGCTGAAGAATGTATCGCTCATGAAAACTTCAAGAAAGCGTTCATTCGCGCTGGTGCCAAAGATGCCATGACCACCGTGCAGATCGATCCGAACTTCCCGGTTATTCCGGTGCGTGCCTTAAATAATAAAGGCACAGAAGAGTTTATGAAGACCCAACGTGCTGTGATTGAAAAGTTCAACAATGGTGATGTTGAGAAACTTGACGGTCAGCTTGAAATTGAACATTTCTGGGCGGGTGCTTTGAAAAAAGCTGCCATTGACGGCGATGTTGAATTTGGCTCTGTTATGGCCGGGCAATCAGTTGGTATGGTGAAGAAAGAACAACCTATTTCAGAAATTTTAGAGGAGCTGGTTGATCAGGCCTGCGCTGTTTTAGAAACACGCTAAGGGCCTTATCCCACAGGTCTTATATGATTCCCGGACGTACACATGCCGCCCCTATGGGGATTTTATCGCGCCTGCGCTCTGTTATGCAGGCAGATGCGACGGCGGAAACACGTCTGCAATTGGTGACCAACATTGTCGCAACCGATCTGGTTGCCGAAGTTTGTTCCATCTATATTATGCGCGCAGGTGAAGTGCTTGAGCTCTTTGCCACCAAGGGTCTAAAGACCGATGCGGTTCACTTAACCCGCCTGCGTGTGGGTGAGGGTATTGTCGGTACCATTGCGGCTTCGGCGCGCCCGCTTAATTTATCAGAAGCCCAAAGCCATCCGGAATTTGCCTATCGTCCAGAAACGGGCGAGGAGCTTTATCACTCCATGATGGGGGTGCCGATTGTGCGTGCCTCGCGCGTTCTTGGCGTGATGGTGATCCAGAATAAGACCAAACGTCATTATACCGACGAAGAGGTCGAAACCCTGCAAACCGTTGCCATGATCATTAGCGAGCTGGTGGGCGGTGGTGAGCTGGTCAATAAAGAAGAGACGCTGCCCACAGACGGCATCGCGATGTTGCCGCTGCGTTTAGAAGGCAACACGCTGAATGTCGGTTTGGGCATGGGTGAGGCGGTTTTACATGAACCGCGCGTGGTGATTACCCAGTTTGTGGCTGAAGACCCTGAGGCTGAACTGGAACGTCTTCGCCAAGCCCTAAGCGAAATGCATGGTGCGCTTGACGATATGTTGCAGTCTTCAGAAAGTCTGGATGATGAGCATCGCGATATTTTGGAAACCTACCGTATGTTTGCAGAAGATGCAGGCTGGTTGGGGCGCATTCGCGAAGCCATTAAGTCTGGTCTGACGGCTGAAGCAGCTGTTCAAAAAGTCCATGATGATACCGAAGCGCGCATGGCGCAGGTGCAAGACCCTTATTTGCGCGAACGGGTCAATGACTTACAAGACCTTGCCAACCGATTGTTGCAACATCTGGTCGGTGTGGAAAAAATTGCGCCCGATGATATCCCTGAACATGCGGTTTTGATCGGCACCAACATGGGCCCGGCAGAATTGCTGGATTATGATCGCACCCGCCTGCGCGCCCTTGTTTTGGAAGAAGGTTCTGCCACCTCACATGTGGCGATTATTGCGCGCGCGCTTGATATTCCGGTAATCGGGCAAGTTAAAAAAGCATTGGCACGCATTGAAGCGGGCGACCCGATTGTTGTGGATGGCAATAACAATCAGGTCTTTATTCGCCCGGGCGATGATGTTCTTTCTGCCTTTAAGCAAAATGTAAAAGCGCGCGAGAAGCAAAAAGCGGTTTATGCCTCATTGCGCGATAAGCCAGCGGTGACAAAAGACGGTGTTGAAATTTCACTGAATGTGAATGCAGGCCTGTTGGTTGATCTGGAACATCTTAAAGAAGTCGGCGCTGATGGCGTGGGACTGTACCGTACAGAAATTCCATTTATGGCGCGCTCTGACATCCCCGGTGTTGAATCTCAAGTAGCGCTTTATCGCAAGATCATGGATGAGGCCGATGGTAAGCCCGTTGTCTTTAGAACGCTGGATGCTGGTGGGGATAAGGTGCTGCCTTATTGGGATAATCACGGGGAAGAAAACCCGGCTATGGGCTGGCGCGCTATTCGCGTAACCCTTGATCGTCCCTATTTGTTGCGCCAACAATTGCGCAGCTTGATCCGCGCTTGTGGGGGGCGTGAGCTAAATGTCATGTTCCCCATGGTGGCAGAAGTTTCTGAATTTATGCAGGCCAAACGTCTGTTGGATATGGAGATTGAGCGCGAAAGCATTAAAGGCCATCGTTTGCCCTCACGGGTTAATGTCGGGGTGATGTTGGAAGTGCCGTCTTTGCTTTTCCAGATGGATTGTTTGCTTGATCAGATCGATTTCCTATCGGTGGGATCAAACGACCTTTTCCAATTCCTGTTTGCATCCGATCGGGGAAATCCACGGATTTCATCGCGCTATGATACGCTTTCACCCGCTGTGTTAAATGCCTTATCTTCTGTGGTAAAAAGATGTCATGAAGAAGATGTGGTCCTAAGCCTTTGTGGCGAGATGGGCGGGCGCCCACTTGATGCCATGGCCTTGGTGGGGATTGGTTTTAGAAAATTATCCATGACGGCTTCTGCTGTTGGTCCGGTCAAGATGATGATCCGGTCCTTAACGCTTTCGGCGTTGGAAGACTTCATGAAACTACAAGTCAGTAAGCCGAAAAGAAGCTTACGTGCGATCTTGCGTCAATACGCAAAAGATCGCGATATATCAGTGTAATGTATACTGATTGTTAATAAAAAGGGCCTATGGTAGTTGTTTGATAGGTCTAGGGTTGTGAGGAACCATGAAATTGAATAAAGGGCGAAATGCTCCAAAAGAGCCGGAATACACAGGGCCCGGCGTCAGCGAATTATTAAAAACCTCACGTGAGCGTGCCGGTCTGGAATTGCAGGGCGTCTCTGACGTGTTGCGTATTCGTTATGTATATCTGGAAGCGATTGAAGACGGTCGTTATGAAGATTTACCGGGCAAGACATATGTGGTTGGTTTCGTGCGTGCCTATGCCGAACATTTGGGCTTGGATTCAGAAGAAGTCGTTAATCGCTTTAAAGCGGAAATCGACGGGCTTGATGCCAGCTCTGAATTGATGTTCCCTTCTCCTGTGACGGAACAAAGCGTTCCCGGTGGGGCGGTGATTATGATCGGTCTGGTGGTTTTACTTGCTGCTTATGGCGGTTGGTATTTCCTCTCCTCACAAGATCGTTCCATGGCAGAATTGGTACCTGACCTACCTGCAAAATTTGCAGAAATGGTCGATAAGGTTAAAAACACTAAAAAAGAACCTGAGGCAGAAGCTGTTAAGACTGAAGACGAAGCCCAAGAGGCATCTTCAGACAAGGCAGAAGAAAAGGTTGAAGCTGTAAGCCAAGCCGATACTCAGGACATGGCGAAAAAAGCCATGGAAGCTGTGGAAAAAGCCGAAGCCAAGGCCAAGGCTGAAGCCCCAGTGGACGTGAAACCTGTTAAGACCGTCAAGATTGAAAAGAAGGTCGAGAAAAAGGTTGAAGAAAAAGTCAAAGAAGTGACTAAGAAGGTTGAAAAGCCTGTTGAAGAAAAGAAAGAAAAAGCGGTTGAGAAAGTTAAAGCCGTTGTCCAAGAGAAAAAACAAGACGTTAAAGTAGAAGCCAAAGAAAAAGTTGAAGAAGCTGTTGTTGCAGCAGTTACTGAGCAAGCCGCAGAAGAAACAGCGGTTGAAACAACTGAAGCTGAAGCAGAGCCAGAACCAGCTAAACCACAACCCATGACAGAAAAAGTTCTGCTCAAGGCGGTTGATTATTCATGGATCCAAGTCACCAACGATCAAGGCACGGTGTTGCATACACAAGTCTTGAATGAAGGTGAGGAGTATCAAATTCCACAGACCCAAGGTTTGATCCTGCGCACAGGCAATGCGGGCGGTCTGGAAATCTTTGTGGATGGGGAAAAAGCCCCCTCGATTGGTGAAGCTGGTGAAGTGCGTCGCAAAGTACTTATGAGCCCAGAAAAACTCATGGCGGGTAAAGCTGTCGAAAGCTAAGCCTCACCATTTAGAGTGTTAATGTTAAGGAAGAGCCTTTCGTGGGCTCTTTCTTCGTATTTGAGTCCTTTTTTCTAACGTAATTATAGGCTATAAGGCGCATTCGTTTAAAACTGAATGAGCAAAAGCCAAGCCATGTCTGTGCGCCCTTACAGAGATATCACTCGCCGCAAATCCCGCCAAATCCGTGTGGGTGACGTCTTAGTCGGCGGGGATGCCCCCATCACGGTTCAATCCATGACCAACACATTGACCACTGATGTGGATGCAACGGTGGCGCAAGTCTTGGCAATGGAAGAAGCTGGCGCTGATATCGTGCGCATTTCAGTGCCTGATGAAGCCTCATCAGCCGCACTTAAAGATATCATCAAACAGGTCAATGTCCCCATCGTTGCCGATATCCATTTCCATTATAAGCGCGGTATTGAAGCGGCTGAAGCCGGGGCTGCGTGCCTGCGCATTAATCCGGGTAATATTGGTTCTGCCGCACGTGTGCGTGAAGTCGTCAGTGCGGCAAAAGATCATGGTTGTTCCATGCGCATTGGCGTTAATGCCGGGTCATTAGAAAAAGACCTTCTGGAAAAATATGGTGAGCCTTGCCCTGAAGCCATGGTGGAAAGTGCCCTAAACCATGCCCGTATTTTAGAAGATAACGATTTTTATGAATTTAAGATCAGTGTAAAAGCATCAGATGCCTTTTTAGGGGTCGCTGCCTATCAGGGCTTGGCTGAGGCCTGCGATTATCCACTACATTTAGGCATTACCGAGGCCGGTGGCCTTCAGGCAGGCACGGTTTTATCTTCCATCGGGATTGGTAATCTTTTATGGGCGGGCATTGGCGATACCTTGCGTGTCTCGCTTTCAGCTGATCCGGTGGAAGAAGTCAAAGTCGGTTATCACATTTTAAAATCATTGGGTCTTCGCACCCGTGGGGTCAAAGTCGTATCTTGCCCATCTTGTGCGCGCCAAGGCTTTGATGTGGTGAAAACGGTTGCGGCTGTTGAAGAACGTTTGCAACATATCCGCACACCGATCTCGCTTTCCATCATCGGCTGTGTGGTAAACGGGCCGGGTGAGGCCAAGGAAACCGATATTGGCCTAACAGGTGGTGGCAGTGATAACCACAAAGTATATGTAGGTGGCGTGCCCGATCACAACACCAGCTCAGAAGAAATGATTGACCATATTGTGAAGCTTGTCCAAGACAAAGCCGATGCAATCGAAGCAGAGAAAGAGAATTCATAATGGCTGCCTTAAAATCCGTTAAAGGAACATACGACCTCCTGCCAAAAGACCGTGCAACGCACCGTCATGTGACAGAAACGGCCCGTCTGGTGTGTGAGCGTTATGGCTTTAATGAAGTCACCACCCCGATCTTTGAATTTTCAGAAGTGTTTTCGCGCACCCTTGGGGAAACATCTGATGTGGTGACCAAAGAGATGTTTTCTTTTGAGACAAAGGGTGGCGATAAAATCACCCTGCGCCCAGAAGGCACCGCGGGTATCTGTCGCTCTTTCATCTCAAACGGATTGCAGCAACAAACACCGGTTAAACATTATTACTACGGCCCGATGTTTCGTTATGAGCGTCCGCAAAAAGGGCGCCAACGCCAGTTCCACCAAGTAGGGATTGAGCTCATTGGTGTGGAAACACCTCAAGCTGATGTTGAGGTAATTGCTGCGGGCTATCAGTTCTTGCAAGAACTCGGCATGGCAGATGATGTGGTGCTGGAACTCAACAGCCTTGGCGATAGTGAAAGCCGTGTGGCCTATCGCGATAAGCTGGTGGAATATTTCACACAGTTTGAAGATAAGCTCTCAGAAGATAGCAAGAACCGCTTACAAACCAATCCACTGCGCATCCTTGATTCAAAAGATGAGGGTGATAAGGAAATTGTAAAAGACGCCCCTGTTTTAACCGACAGCTTAAATGAAAGCTCACTTGAGTTTTTCAATACGGTTAAAAAAGGCCTCGATCTGTTGGGTATTCCCTATATGGAAAATCCACGTCTGGTGCGCGGGCTAGATTATTATTGCCATACAGCCTTTGAATTCACCACGACCACATTGGGGGCGCAAGGCACTGTCTTGGCAGGTGGGCGTTATGATAACCTGATTAAGATGATGGGTGGACCACAGGTTCCCGGCGTGGGCTGGGCCTCAGGTGTGGAACGTCTGGCTTTGATGGCGGGTGAAGATAGTGTGGAATTGCCACGCCCCATCTGCATCATCCCAATTTCAGCGGCCCAACAAGATGAGGCGTTAAAAGTGGCCCATCTTCTGCGCAGCAATGGTTATATTGTGGATCAGGGGTATTCCGGCAATATGAAAAAACGCCTTAACCGTGCCAATAAAGCCAATGCAGTTGCCGCTCTTTTATTGGGTGAAGATGAGCTTGCGCGTGGTGCGGTTACGGTGCGTGATTTGGAAAGTGGCGAACAAAATGAAGTATCGCTGGACGGCTTGGTCGAACATCTGGCAAAGTTCAAGGCTTAACGGATCGTCTGGGACAATATGACCGGTTTATTTTCAAGTGACGCACAAGTGTTGGTGATTGGGGCGAACCATCGTTCCAGCTCCCTTGCTTTGCGCGATCGCTTGTTTTTAGATGAGCCGGAAGTTATCCCTTTCCTTGATAAGCTCAAAGACCAAGGGGTGGAACAATGCCTTGTGGTATCTACATGTGATCGTGTGGAAGTCCATTGCGTGGATCATGACCTTAAAAAAGCCCGTGAAATTATTGTTGGAGTGTTGGCTGAGCGTGCTGAGCTTGATATTCCAACCATTGAAGGGCAACTTTATTTTTATCAGGCTGAAGAAGCCGTGCGCCATATTTTCCGTGTGGCATCCTCCCTTGATAGTCTGATGGTGGGTGAACCCCAAGTGGTTGGCCAAGTCAAAGACGCCCATCGCCTTGCTGTTGAATCCGGCAGTGTGGGTGCAGAGCTTGAACGTATTTTTCAAGCCGCTTATGCAACGGCGAAAAAAGTGCGCTCAGAAACGGCGGTTGGGGAACGCCCCGTCTCCATCGCTTCGGTTGCCGTGCAAATTGCCAAGGAACTTCATGGGGATTTATCGCGTTGTAAGGGGCTGTTGATTGGCGCAGGCGATATGGGGGAGCTTACCGCCCAGAACCTGATTGAAACGGGCTTAAAAGATTTCACCTGCATTCATTCTTTTGGCGGGCGTGCAAAAATGATTGCGCGTCATCTCTCGTGCCATTTTGGTGAATTTGATAATCGTGACCGTTTGGCTTGTGAGGCTGATATTATCCTCACCTCCATGAATAAACGCACTCGTGTTGTCAGCAAAGAAATGGTCGAATTTGCCTTAAAGGTGCGCAAAAATAAGCCGATCTTTATCATTGATACGGGCATTCCCGGTGATGTGGACCCCGGTGTGAATGATGTGGATGGCGCCTTTTTATATGACCTGCATGATCTGGAACAGGTCGCGATGGAAGGCCGCGCATCGCGCGAAGCAGAAGCGCGCGCGGCTTCAAGTATTTTGGAAAAAGAGCTTACGGGCTTTTTAAAAGGAAAAGAAGAGCGCGGGGCGGTACCATTGGTCAGTGCCTTGCGGGAGCATTTTGAAAAAGAACGCCAATCTGTTTTGGCAACACATGGTGATGATGCAGAAAAAGCAACCCGGTTGTTGATCAACCGCTTATTGCACAGCCCAAGTGAAGAACTGCGAAATCTCGCAGCGATGAAAAAGAAGAAGGAATGGAATAAGACGAGTGAGTTGATCACTGATTTATTCCTTAAGGAGAAATAAGACGTGAGTTTTCAAGAAACATTAAGTCAGGTGGTCAACCGCCACGAAGAACTTGAAGCCCTTATGGCGGATGCGTCTTCTATGAATGCATCGGACTTTACCAAAATGTCCAAAGAATATGCCGAGCTGACCCCGGTTGTGGCAGCCGTTAAGCAGTTGCGCTCAGCCCAAGACGAGATCGAAGAATGCGCACAGTTGTTGGCAGATGACGAAACCGATGCGGAGATGAAAGAGCTGGCTGAGGCCGAGTTCCACGATCTTAAAAAACAAATCCCCGAGTTGGAACGCGAAGTTCAGCTCATGCTTTTGCCAAAAGATGAAGCCGATGAGAAAAACGCCATCATCGAAATTCGCGCAGGCACAGGTGGGGATGAAGCCGCCCTTTTTGCAGCAGACCTTTATCGCATGTATCAACGCTATGCAGAAAAAATGGGCTGGAAGTTTGAAATCCTTGATTTCAACGAGATCGGCATTGGCGGCTTTAAGGAAGTCTCAGCCACCATCACCGGGAAAAATGTATTTGCCCGTTTTAAATATGAATCTGGTGTTCACCGCGTGCAACGTGTGCCAGAAACAGAAAGTGGTGGGCGTATCCATACCTCAGCTGCAACAGTAGCGGTTTTGCCAGAAGCCGAAGATGTGGATATTAAAATCGATACCAAGGATTTGCGCATTGATACCTATCGCTCCCAAGGCGCAGGTGGACAGCACGTAAATACCACCGATTCAGCGGTGCGAATTACCCATATTCCAAGTGGGATTGTGACCCAATGTCAGGATAATAAATCCCAGCATAAGAACAAAGACCAAGCCATGAAGATGATGCGCGCCAAGCTCTATGATCATGAGCGCCAGCAACTGGATGCTGAGCGTGCCGCCGATCGTAAAAGTCAGGTGGGCTCGGGGGATCGCTCAGAACGAATTCGCACTTACAACTTCCCGCAAGGGCGTATTTCTGATCACCGCATCAACCTGACACTTTATCGCTTAGAAGAAGTGCTTCAAGGCGACCTTGATGAAGTAATCGATGCCCTGATTGCAGAAGATCAGGCACAAAAACTGGCAGAGTTGGGTTAAGGGGGGCTTTCCCTTAAACGTCATGCAGACAATTGGTTCAGCCATCCTCTGGATTGAAACCGCGCTTCAACAAGCAGGTATTGAAAACGCCCGTTTTGAAGCCCGCCTCTTGCTGTGCCATGTGCTTCATGTTGAAACCCAAATTCTTATTGGCTATCCCGAGCGCGAGATTGAACCCGCACAAATGGATGAGCTGGACAGTTTGGTGCAACGGCGCTGTAAGCGTGAACCCATGTCCCATATTTTGGGGGAGCGGGAATTTTGGAGCCTGCCCTTTAAGGTGACGAAAGACACGCTTACCCCAAGGCCGGATAGCGAAACCCTGATTGAAGCCGTGCTTAACCATATCCCGGATCAAGACAGACCTTTGCGCGTCCTTGATATGGGGGTGGGTACGGGCTGTTTGTTACTTACGGTTTTATCTGAATATAAACAGGCTTCGGGCCTTGGCATTGATATCAGCCCCAAGGCCTTAGAGGTTGCCATTGAAAATGCAACCCGTTTGGGGCTGGCGGCGCGAAGTGAGTTTAAGCTTGGCAACTGGGCTGCGGGTATTGACGAATCTTTTGATCTGGTTTTATCCAACCCACCTTATATTCCGAAAAAAGATAAAGAGACCTTAGCGCCTGAAGTAAAAGACTTTGAGCCCGATACGGCCCTTTTTGCAGGTGAGGACGGGCTGGATGATTATCGCAAATTAGCTCAATGCTTGCCAAACTTGTTAAAAAACAAGGCAATAGCCGTGGTTGAGTTAGGCATTGGTCAGCTTGAGGATGTTTCATCACTGATGGTTGGGGCGGGTTTGGAGGTGCTTGACGCACCAAAAGATTTGGGTGCGATTGCACGGTGTCTTGTAATTCGCAAAAAACTATAAAAAAAGCTTGGAAAGCAGTTGGAAACCCTATAGGTTGAAAGGGTAACGGACACATTGGTAAGCCGCTTGTTATAATATTCGATTGGCTGGTGATTTTTCCGTGAATTAGCAAAGATTTCCAAAATTAACGCGTGCCCCAGTATCTGGGTGTTCAGCGGGTGTTTACACAATATTTTGGAATGAGTGTATTTCATTTTATTTTATATCAGGATCCATGAGACAAGGTTCCAATAATCAGAGTAATCGTCGTGGACGTGGCCGGGGCCATAACCACAACAATCGTCGCCACAATAATCATGGCAACCGTAACCAGAATTTTGACAGTAACGGTCCGTCAGGTCGTATCCGTGGTACTGCGAAGCAAATTCACGATAAGTATTTGCAGCAGGCTAAAGATGCGATTTCTGCAGGTGATCGCGTATTGGCAGAAAGTCTCTTCCAACATGCGGACCACTACGGTCGTTTGGCTGCGCTTTATGCACCTAAGCCAAAGCCGGAAGTAGAAGAAGCACCAGCTACAGTTGAAAGTGAAGCATCTGTAGAAGCCTCTGAAAATTCAGAAGCTTCCGATGAAGCAGAAGCTGTCGCCGTTGAAATTAAAGACGGTGATGCGCCAGCTGAAGAAAGTGCAAGCCAAGAGCAAGACGAAGTGGTTGAAGAAAAACCAAAACGTCGTGCCCCGCGTCGCGCACCTCGCAAAAAACCAGCTGAAGATGCGCCAAAACTGGGCGGTGGCACAAACGCCGTTCCTGATTTTCTCGCACGTCCGGTTGAAGTTGATGACGAAGCTAGTGATGAGGCTAAGGCTGAAGAAGAAAAGCCAAAGCGTCGCACACGTCGCACAACAACGACCCGCAAAACCACAACCACGCGCACCCGTCGTAAAAAGACGGATGATGCCGAGGCTGATGGCGGCGCTGAAAAAGAAGCAAGCTGATTTAGTTCAGGCTGTAGATTTTAAAAACACCTTCGAGGGTTACTTCGAGGGTGTTTTTTTATGGGGTATTATTCATATTCACTGAGATAAAGCGAAATAGCTTTCAGGTCTTCTTTGCTGAGTTTGGATGTTGTTTGGCTAATCACATGACCCATGGAACCACCAAGAAAATCTCCATCCGGTTTCATGCCTATGCGCAGCGCCATGAAATATTCCTTAAGCTTCCATTTTGGCAGCATGGAGGGGATTTTTTCTTTATCCGGCCCGTTGGAGTTACCAAGGAACTTTTTTGAGAGATCAAGCCCGCCAAACATATTGCGCGCTGTATGACATTCCCCGCAATGGGCAGCCCCATTTACAATATAGGCCCCACGGTTCCATTCATCCGATTTATCAGGATTGGGTGCAAAAGGACGATCATCAAAAAATAGCATTTTCCAGCCAAACATCATGAAACGCAGGTTAAAGGGAAAGCCAAGGTCATGGTCTGGCACAGCATTTTTAATCGGTGCAACCGTATCAAGATAAGCCTTAAGGTCGACTAAATCCTCACGGCTCATTTTTGCATAAGAGGTATAGGGAAAAGCTGGATAGTAATGCTTACCCTCAGGTGAAACCCCTTGGGTCATGGCCTCTATAAACTGTTTTTCTGACCAACCGCCGATCCCGCTGTCTTTATCCGGCGTGATATTGGGCACATAAAAAGTGCCAAAGGGTGTTTTGATGGCATGACCGCCGCCAAGATCGGCATTTTTGCGTTTTGGGGTTTTATGACACGAAACGCAGCTGCCCATCCCCATTATATATTTGCCCCGTTTCACATCTCCTTGGGCCAAGGCTGTCAAAGGATAAAGGGTCAAAGTCAGTAAAAGAGGGAGAAGGCGTTTCATATCAAGTTCCATCAAGCAAAAGGCCTATTCTTTTTTCATGCGAAAATCCGTATGGCATTTTTTACAGTTACTTGCCATTTTCCCAAAGGCATCGGTGAGCTCAAACTCCTCGCCTTCTTTTGCCAGCTTTTCAAGGGCGGCGGCGTCTTGGGACAGGCTTTTCATGCTTGCAGCAAATTTGTCCCAATCTGTCCAGATGTTTTCCTTGGCTTCAGAGACCATAGAGGTGCTGCCTTTAGGGAATCTCATAATCACATCGGCAGCGGTTTTGGCAATATAGCCGGCACTTTCTTCAACCGCCTTGAGGTCCATATCCTCAGAACCCATAGCGATGGGGGCAATGCGCTTGGTGTTTTTGGCAATGAGTTTCATCATGTCCATGCGCTCTTTGATCACGCCAGTTGCGCCATCATGGGCCTGTGTGACAGCCGTTGAAAAAGTGAAAACCGCACCACAGATTGCAGCAACCATAAGTGTTTTGCGAAACATATTAAGCCTCAATGAGAATAAGAATGAATAAGTATTGAACTGTGCCAGAAAATCAAACCTTGCGCAACCAACCCCTTGAACCATATTCTGTTTTAGAACCTTAAAGAGGTTTCTTTATGGTCGCTTCCAAGAAGGGCCGTGATGGAAATTGTCGATAACGAGAAGGTCAATGACATGAATATCGAAAAATATACTGAACGTGCGCAAGGGTTCTTGCAGGTTGCCCAGCAGGGGGCCTTGGCAAATAACCATCAGCGTTTCACACCTGAACATCTCTTAAAAGT
Source organism: Candidatus Terasakiella magnetica (assembly GCF_900093605.1). Taxonomy (NCBI): domain Bacteria; kingdom Pseudomonadati; phylum Pseudomonadota; class Alphaproteobacteria; order Rhodospirillales; family Terasakiellaceae; genus Terasakiella; species Terasakiella magnetica. The sequence goes on along the minus strand of NZ_FLYE01000009.1, from coordinate 5,451 downwards.
GCTTTTAGATGATGAAGAAGGGTTCGCCACCTCCTTAATAGAAGATGCAGGCGGCAAGCCAAAAGTTGCGCGCAAACAAAATGAACAAGCCTTTAAAGCCATTCCCAAAGTGGAAGGCAGTGGGGCAGGGAATCTTTATCTCTCTTCAGAGATTGCCAAACTCTTACAACAATCTGAAGAAGCCGCACAAAAAGCAGGTGATGATTTTGTCACCGTTGAAATGCTCCTTCTTGGTTGTGCCTTATCGGTTGGCACCCCCGCAGCAAACGCCTTAAAAGAAGCAGGGGTTACCCCGCAATCGTTAAATGCGGCGATTAATGCGCGACGCAAAGGGCGCAAAGCAACCTCGAAGAATGCAGAAAATAACTTTGATGCACTTAATAAATATGCCCGCGATCTCACTCAAGCGTCATCTGAAGGCAAGCTTGATCCGGTGATTGGGCGTGACGAAGAAATCCGTCGCACCATTCAGGTGCTGTCTCGTCGCACGAAAAATAATCCCGTGTTGATTGGGGAGCCGGGCGTGGGTAAAACCGCCATCATCGAAGGGCTCGCCAACCGTATTGTGCAAGGGGATGTGCCAGAAAGTCTGTTGGATAAAAAACTGCTTGTGCTTGACCTTGGTGCTTTGGTCGCCGGGGCAAAATTTCGCGGTGAATTTGAAGAACGCTTAAAGGCCGTGTTGGAAGAAGTCAGTTCTTCTAACGGTGAGATTATCCTCTTTATTGATGAGATGCACACATTGGTCGGGGCCGGGGCTTCAGAAGGGTCCATGGATGCGTCAAATCTGCTCAAACCGGCCTTGGCGCGCGGCGATCTTCATTGTGTTGGGGCAACCACGCTTAATGAATATTGCAAATATGTGGAAAAAGATGCGGCCTTTGCCCGACGTTTTCAGCCCGTTTTCGTTTCTGAACCCACTGTGGAAGACAGTATCTCCATCTTGCGCGGTATTAAAGAAAAGTATGAGCTCCATCATGGTGTGCGCATTACTGATAGCTCGCTGGTCTCAGCTGCAACCTTGTCAAATCGTTATATCACAGATCGTTTTTTACCCGATAAAGCGATTGATTTGATGGATGAGGCTGCCTCACGTCTGCGCATGGAGGTCGATTCTAAACCTGAAGAAATTGATGAGCTCGATCGTCGGATTATCCAGCTTAAGATTGAGCGCGAAGCTTTGAAAAAAGAAAATGATCAAGCCTCGCAAGATCGTCTTGAAACCATCATCAAGGAGCTCGAAGACCTTGAGATTAAATCCGGTACACTCACAAAAAAATGGCGCGAAGAAAAAGACGCTTTAGCGGATGCAACCAAAATCAAAGAACTGTTGGAGCAAGCCCGCACAGCCGTTGATATTGCCCAACGCGAGGGTAAGCTGGAACAAGCCTCTCAACTTCTTTATGGCGAAATTCCAAAACTGGAAGATAAACTTCAAGAAGCAGAAGAGGCCCAGCAGGACCGCTCCATGGAACAGGCCGTGGGCGATGAACATATTGCCTCGGTTGTTTCGCGTTGGACGGGCGTGCCTGTTGATAAATTGCTGCAAGGTGAGCGTGAAAAACTCGTTCAAATGGAAGAGAAGCTCAGCAATCGGGTGATCGGTCAAAGTGAGGCCTTACATGCCGTTTCTGATGCGGTGCGCCGCTCGCGCGCAGGCTTGCAAGACCCCAATCGTCCCATTGGTTCTTTCCTTTTTCTTGGCCCAACAGGTGTGGGGAAAACCGAGCTGACCAAAGCTTTGGCGGAATTTCTCTTTGATGATGAAACCGCTTTGGTGCGCATTGATATGTCTGAATATATGGAAAAGCACGCGGTCGCCCGTTTGATCGGTGCGCCTCCGGGCTATGTGGGCTATGAAGAAGGTGGCGCTTTGACCGAGGCTGTACGGCGTCGCCCCTATCAGCTTGTTCTGTTTGATGAGATCGAAAAAGCCCATCCCGATGTGTTTAACGTTTTACTGCAAGTTTTGGATGAGGGCCGCCTAACAGACGGGCAGGGTCGCACGGTAGATTTCAAAAACACCCTGATTATCATGACCTCAAACCTAGGGGCAGAGATTATGGCGGCGCAAGAAGAGGGCCATGATTCTTCAGAAATCCGTGAACAGGTGATGGAGATTGTGCAGGCGTCCTTCAGGCCAGAATTTTATAACCGCTTGGATGAAACCATCTTGTTCCATCGCTTGTTTCGCGAACATATGGGTGGGATTGTGGATATCCAGCTCAAACGCATGGAAAGCCTGCTTGTTGATCGCAAAATCGCCCTTGATCTGGATCGCAAAGCCTTAGATTGGTTGGCAAATGAAGGCTATGATCCGGCCTATGGGGCACGTCCGTTAAAACGTGTCATCCAGAAATCCCTGAAAAACCCACTGGCTGTATTGTTGCTGGAAGGCAAAGTGCAAGAGGGCGATGAAGTCCGTTTAAGTGCGGATGAGACGGGACTGGTGATTAATGACCACCGTGTGGTTGATATTTAACAATGCGTGATAACCATCACTTACACCTTTTGAAAAATTTTGTTATGATGGGGCAATTGTTTTAATTGGTGTAAGTGATGGTCGATAGTATTTCGCTGATAAATTCCGCTTTAAGCACGTCTGTAGGTTCTACACGGCGCGCAACAGAGCTGCGTGAAGATAGTGCGAATAATTTGGCATCTGGCACGCGCGTTAATGAAGTGCGCGATGACCCATCCGATTACTTGCGTGCCAAAGCCTTGATTGATGCGGTTGCTGATCTGGGTAGTCAAAAAGGCACTATCGAGCTGGAGCAAAGCCAGATTGAGGTCGGCAATGTCGCTCTTGGCACCATCGAAGATTTGGGTCGCCAACTTCAAGGGCTTGCCAATGCAGCAAAGACTGCTGAAACTTTGGTAGAACGCGAAGCCCTTTCTGAACAATTTAATAATGTGCGCAACCAGATTGATCAGGTGGTTAAGGATAGCAGCTTTGATGGCGAAGCCAGCCTCACAGATGTGTCTTCAGACCTACTGGGAATCGGCGATGCCTCAATCGATTATAATGATTTTGCCACCCTTACCGATATCAATGCAGCGATTAATTCCATAAATACAGCCATTGATGACGTGCGTACCCGCCAATCCAATTTTGGCAGCGAACTCGCTGCGTTGGATGTGGAAGAAGAATTTACGACAAATCTGGCAAATTCTTTTCAAGAAGGCATTGATGAATTGGTCAATGCAGACCTGAGCGAAGAAGCCGCTGTTACTTTAGCAGCGCAGGTGAGAACTGATCTTTCTTTTCAAGGTCAAGCCATTTTAGCGCAAAGTGAAAGTCTGCTTCTCGGCCTCTTTTCCTCATGAAATCCGCATATGAAGCTTATGGCATCAGCCATAAGAACAGCCTGAAAGGCCGTACCCTTGAGGCCGAATCCTTCATGAAGGCGGTCACTCTTCTTAAACGGGCAGAAGATTTCCCTCAAAATAAACGGCTTTTAGCACAAGCCTTGGAATATACCCGTAAACTCTGGACCATTGTGCAGGCGGATTTGAAATCACCTGATAATCAACTCGATGATAAGTTAAAGGCCAAACTCTTATCGCTCAGCCTGTATGTGGATAAGACCTGCCTTGAAGTCATCAAAAAACCCCATCCGCATGCGCTTCAGGGGTTAATTGATGTTAATCAGAATGTGGCCCGCGGCTTATTCAGCACTGGCTAGACGACCGATGGAGATAACCGGGCCAAGTTGGGCATATTGTTGATCAAACTTGACTTTAGTATCCATAAAGCGGGCCAGCTCAGTCCCTTTAAGCTTTTTGCCAGAGGGCATACGAACGCGCAACGGGTTGGTTTTGCGACCATTGCGGATGATTTCATAATGCAGGTGCGGGCCAGTTGAGCGCCCTGTTGTCCCCACATAACCAATGATTTGACCCTGCTTCACGCGCTTGCCTTTATACATACCTTTTCTAAAGCTACGCATATGGGCATAAGCGGTTTGATATTCAGAGTTATGACGAATGCGGATATATTTACCATAGCCACCTTTGCGACCAGCATAATCAAGTACGCCATCACCCGCAGCATAAATCGGCGTGCCACGTGGGGCGGCAAAATCAACACCCGTGTGCATTTTTGAATAGCCAAGAATCGGATGGCGGCGTTTACCAAAACCAGAAGACAGGCGCGCCCCGTTAATTGGTGTGCGCATCAAAGCCTTTTGTGCGCTTTGGCCTTTATCATTAAAATAGGCAATGCGACCGCTTTTCTCTTTAAAACGATAGATCGGCATGCGATCACCACTTAAAGACAGGCTGGCAAAAAGAATGTTACCGACTTTAGAGCGGCTGCCATCTTCGGTTTCGACCTTTTCATACATGACTTCAAAACGATCACCCTTTTGAATGTCACGTTGGAAATCAACATCGAATGAATAGGCAAAGATAAATTCCATCAATAAAGAGGCGGGCAGACCGGCTTTGCTCGCGGCCAAATAAAGGCTAGAATCAATCTCGCCATCTGCGCGGTGCAGGGTCGTTACCAGTTCTTTAGTTTCTTCATGGGCTTGATACTCACCTTCTTCAGCACGCGCCACATAGACTTCTGTATTAAAGCCAGTGCTAAGGCGCATTTCTTTGAAGGTGTGCGGCATATCTTCATGGCGGCCGGGTTGGAAGCTCACCTGAATTTCTTGACCCGGGCGTAAGCGGCGCGGGTCATATTCTGTACGTAAGGCTTGAATGGCGGTATGGGCATCGCCCCGGTTAATGCCGGCTCCAAGCAAAATCTTCATTAGTGTATCGCCGCTCCCCACTTCAAGGGTGCGCAGATAACTTTGGGGAAGTTCTTCACGAGGTTGTGAAACAGGGTCAGGCTGAATGGCTGCATTGGCGCTTGACCCGACACTCATACTTGGGGCTGAGAGAGAAGCCGTATGTGTCATTGGTACTTTAAGCGCGTGAGGCGTCTCTTCAGATTGGGGTAAGTCCAACATAAGTAGACCACCTGCAATAAGTGATGAAGAGATGATGGCCGTCAAAGGTAAGCGGCGGCGTATCATGTGTCGTAATCCCCTGTTTGGTCGTTTAGTCATTTTTACCCGGCAGTAGTTAGAGGCTCTACCGTTATGTCCATTTCCACAAATAAAGCAGGGACAATGATGGTTGAAGCCTTGATTGTCAAGGGGATTCGACGCTTTGAACCCCGTATAAGAGCTATTATATAAGAGTGAATATTAAGGAAGGGTTTCCAAAACTAAGAAATATGGCTTCTGAGCTTTCAATCAGACGGGATTCCATGGTTTTGCACGTTCAACCGCAAGAATAGAGCTGAATTTAACCATTTGTTAAGCACTCAAGGGCCCAAAAGACAAACAAAAGTGAATTAAATTAATTATATAAATCAATAACTTATGAGGTAAAATAACATTTGTTGCGTTTTTTTGAAAAAAAGGTGTTTACAGGGGGGGCGGAAGTCTTTAGAAA
>NZ_FLYE01000008.1 GCF_900093605.1 Candidatus Terasakiella magnetica | reverse complement strand
AGCCAGAAGCAGACAAGCTTTCATTTACGGAAGAGTTCATTTTCATCCGTATGTTCAAACATTTTTCCATAGATATCAATGAGCGATGTTTGAGAGTAGCTCATTTTACGATCTCCGACGATAATGGTTTGATGAAATTCAACGCAGGATGCCTTCTTACTCATAAATGGTGATTGGACGATACCCCAATGAGGGTCTGCCAATTTGGCCTGAACTTCTAGCACGCGTCGTCCATTCTCATCAGTTTTACCTGAATAGGCACCACCAGCGATGACATTGACGGCGCGAGGGATGACAAAGGAATGCATCAAGATGTTTTGATCTGCATCCCAATGCCAATAGCCTGTCTGGTCATGAAAAATTTCGTCATTTGATTCCATTCTGACGATCTGCCGGTAATGCAGGACGGCCAGTTTTTGTTCGTTGGCATTAAGAACAGAACCAGCTTCTTCAAAAACAATAGTCTCATAATAGGAGTTGTTATCTACACCCTTTAACCCCGGGGCAATATCGGTGCCCTGATTGCCTTTCCAAGTGCCGATTAATTCTTCCAGAGGGCCATAATCTATATCCTGATAATTTTTCATTTTTGGCCCTCATTCAACTCTTTGCTATTTTGAAATGTTCATGAAGTAGTTTTAATCAATTTTCAAGCCCCTTGTGAAATAATCTCAGTTATGGCTGTGAGCCCGCTCCGATAGTCTTGGTAATCAAGCGGAATGGCATAAAGTTTTTCGTCATGTTGAAGTACCATTGATGGAAAACCATGTATGGGGAGGCTTTGGGCAAACTGCAATTCCTCAGAAAAGGCTTGTTCGAGTTTTTGTGAATTGAGGTCAGCTTCAAACCTTCCCGTATCAAGGTCCAGCTCTGATGCTAATTGAAGGTGCGTTTCTTGGTCTGACGGGTTCATGGCTCTGAGATAATAAGCCTCTTGTATGGCGAGGATCATTTTTTCTTCCGCATTCTGCCAACGTGCGGCGATGACTGCCCGACACGCAGGATAGGTTGATCGGCGCGGTGTGTTTTTTGTCCAGAAATCGTAGTTAAATTGTGTCCCAAGCAAGCCTTCAATTTTTTTCCAGTATCCAGAAATGGCTTGTTGCTGTGCCATGGGCATAGGGGCGTCACTGTCCGGTGCCAGACCGCCGACAATGTTTTTCACCATGACCGTATCAGGCAGGTTCTTTTTTAGTTTCTGCCATTGTGGGCAGTGCCCCCAGCACCAGCTACACATTGGATCATGCACGTAAAATAAAGTTGAGGATATCATGGCTATTCCTGTTTGTCTGATGTTCGTTCTACGCGATAGCCCAAGCGAGGGAAATGAACACAAACCTGTCCGACTTGTTCGTCTTCTCTCAATAGGGTCATTCGGTCTGCACAAAGGTGGTGTAGAGCTCCTTCAACTTTTGGACCACCAGCAACAGGGCTGATGGCAATTTTTTCTCCAACTTGCAAACCAAACGGGTCAAGTGGGTCTTCTTGTTCTGGCGTCTGTGGTTGAGCTTTTCTGGCAATTTCAAGGGCATCAAGATCGCTCATATCGTCTGAGGTCCCATGACCGATCGTATCGATACGCTCTGCCCATTCCATCAGGTTTGGGAACTGTTGTAAAAATGGGTTATCTTTTAGCAGACGGTCGCGCAGGAACCAGAGGAGATAATAAACCAACGCATCAGACAGACCCGAATTAGGACCGTTTAGAAAGTCACGGGATTGAAGGGTTTTATCGATCCAGCCAAATTGTGTGCGAATATTGGACAGGCTTTCATTGTATTTTGCCTTTATATCATCCAGCGAGAAATCCGGACCAAAATACAGAGGCCCCCGATCCGCTAAAAATTCTGGGGGCATGTTCGGGCTCATTTCCACCAGGGCAACCGTGACCACATCTTTAAATAAAGGCCCGTCTGTCCATTGACCAAGCCCGCAGGAAAGATGATCAGGAAAGAAATTAGGTGTTGGGAAGCGGTGTTCAAGCTCCTGAATAATGCATTTGGTATCGCAATAGATATCCGCCCCGATCTGCATTACCGGGGTGAGGCGATACCCACCTGTTAGAGGTGTCAAATTGGTTTTAGGCGGCAAACGGGGAATAAGCACGGATTTCCAGGTCAGGTTTTTCATACCAAAGATGATCCTGACTTTTTCACTCACAGGCGATTGGGGATAGTGGTGAAAGATGATCTGTTGGGTGCTCATTTGGGGGCTTCCTCTTTTATTAAATTATAAGGCTTCGTTGTTCTTGGCGTCTTCAGCCATGAACTGCTCGACAATCTCGCGCATATCTGTCCCAAAAACATCTGGGCGCTTGAACAATGGATTGTATGGTACACCTGTTCTATCAATATATGCAGCTTTCATCCCCGTCGTAATGGCTCCGTGAGTGTCCCAGTCGTGCGTTGCGACAAGGCGTAGATCTTCTAAAGGTCTCTCCAGTTTTTCTGCCCCATAGATATAGACCTTTGCATCCGGTTTGAAAGAGCCGCTTTCTTCAACAGAAATAATCCGGTCAAAATAGTCATTCAAGCCAGCATTTTTTATCTGGTTGGTAACCAGCTCAATCGAAGAGTTGGAAAAAGCCACCGTGCGATAGCCATTTGAACGTAAGGTTTTCAGGGCCGGAATAATATCACTGTGGGGCTGTAGGCTTGCAAAACCGCTTAGGATGTCTGTGCGTTGTTCACCGCTTAAAGAGATACCCCGACGTGCAGCAATATTGTCCAATGCAATACCGGCAAGTGTGGCAAACTCGGTATTCACCTTGGTTAGAGAACAGACGGTTGAGTTGTGAAGCAAAATCGTAAACCAGATTGGCATGATCGAGTTGTCTTTGAAAACCTTTTCAAATCTGGGTTTAAGCGAAGACAGGTCAAGGACGGTTTCATTAATATCAAATAAAATCGTATCACATGCCATGTGTTTCTTTCCTTTTTCTGTATCGACAGTTTGAGAGGTTATTGGGTTTTGATTGATTGATAAATGCAATCTATATAAAATAAACATTAATATTATTAATCAATCGAATGGTATTGTGATGGAGTATCTGGATTTAAGCCAGCTCAGAACCTTTGTAGCTGTGGCCGAGCAAGGCAGCTTTGCTCAGGCAGCTGACGTGTTGGAAATATCTGCACCAACGGTCAGCTTGCAAATGAAAAAGCTTGAAGAAAACGTACGTATCCCCCTGTTTAATTCACAAGGCAGAGGAAAAACGATTACGGATGCGGGTTATCGTTTTTTAGAGCAGGCCCGTAAAATGCTATCCATGAACGACGTCCTGCTTTCTGAATGTGAACAACTCAGCACAAGAGGGCGGATCCGTATCGGTACCACACAAGATTTTGCAGAAACAAAACTGTTGGGATTGCTGAAATCCTTTAAGGAAAGGAACCCAAACATACAGATCGATTTGAATGTGGATATGAATCGCAATATCCATAAGGCATTCAAGGAAGGAAAGCTGGACATTGCAATCGCAGGCAAGGATCCAAAGGCAGATAATGGGGGCGAGATCGTTTTTAAAGCCCCTCTGATCTGGATTTGTGCGGAGGATTTCCATCTGCCAACCGAAGCCTCCCTTCCACTGGTGCTATTTCATGAACCTTGCATTGTGCGTGACCTCACCCTTGATTACCTCAATCAGGCAGGTCTGCCCTGGCACATCAGTTCCGTCAGTCCAAGTTTACAAGGTATCTTTGCGGCGACACGGGCCGGGTTTGGTATTACTGCCAGAACACGTGAACAGTTAGGTGAAGGGTTGCGAGAGGCCACGGAACTGACATTTTTACCGCAGCTTCCCAGTCTTGAAATCGCGCTTTACACTCATAAAACGAGCAGCTCAGACATGAAAACCATTGCGGTACTGACGGACCTAGTCCGCACTTCACTTTTCTCTTAAAGCGTTTCCATCTTGATGAAACTGGAAAATAAAATGACATCTCCACAGCCTTTGAAAATTGATATCGTTTCCGATGTGGTTTGCCCGTGGTGTGTGATTGGATATCGCCAGTTGTTGCAGGCTTTAAATGACACAGGAACAGAATTCGAGATCCAATGGCATCCGTTTGAATTAAACCCGCTGATGGGATCAGAAGGCCAAAGCCTGCGAGAGCATGTTGCAGAAAAATATGGTACGATGAGGGAGCAATCTGAGAAGGCACGGGAGAATATCACAGCAATCGGTGTTGAGGTTGGTTTTCAATTTGTATTTACAGATAATATGCGTATGCATAATACGTTCAAAACGCACCAACTGCTTCATTGGGCTGAAGCTTATCAGAAGACCCACGAATTGAAACAGGCGTTATTTACAGCGCATTTCACAAATGGCAGGGACCTTTCAGATAGCACGGTGCTGGCAGAGGTTGCTCAAGACATCGGACTTGAGAAAGAAGAAGCGCTTAATGTTTTAAAAGACCAGCGTTTTGCCGAAGAAGTCCGTCGCCGTGAATTATTTTGGCAGCAGCAAGATATCGACGGTGTCCCCTCTATTATCTTCAAGGGTAAACATCTCATGGTGGGTGCTCAAGGTGTGGAAAATTATGCACAGTTTTTGAAACAGCTTGCTGATAAAGAAAATTAGGAGCTTTAAATGACTAAAGAATATACGCCCCCTGCTGTATGGCATTGGGATAGTGAAAATGGAGGAAAGTGGGCCAAGGTAAATAGACCTATTGCCGGGGCGACCCATGAAAAGGAATTGCCAGTGGGCAAGCATAATTTACAGCTTTATTCCTACGGCACGCCCAATGGTCAAAAGGTCACCATCATGTTGGAAGAGCTGCTTGAGCTTGGTGTCATGCAAGCCGATTATGACGCTTTTCTGATTGATATTGCTGAAGGGGAGCAGTTTTCTTCAGGCTTTGTCGAACTTAACCCAAACTCAAAGATCCCGGCTCTTTATGATGTAGAAGAAAAGGTGCGGGTTTTTGAGACAAGTTCAATCTTGTTATATCTATCTGAAAAATTCGGACATTTCCTGCCGAAAAACCCGGCAAAACGCACCGAGGTTATGAACTGGCTGTTTTGGTCACATGGGGCCGCGCCTTTTTTGGGGGGTGGTTTCGGGCATTTCTATCACTATGCACCGGTAAAAATTGAATACCCTATTGATCGATATGCAATGGAAGTGAAACGACAATTGGATATGTTGGATAAAGAGCTTGTGAAGAAGCCATATCTAGCTGGTGAGAAATATAGTATCGCTGATATAGCCGCCTGGGCATGGTATGGTAATCTCGTGCGCGGTGCACAGTATGGTGCTGCCGAATTTCTTCAGGTTCACACTTATGAGAATGTGTGCAGATGGGCTGAGAAGATTTGGCAACGCCCGGCTGTTCAACGCGGACGCAAAGTGAATCGTGTTTGGGGGGAACCCTCAGAACAGCTTCGGGAACGTCACGATGCTTCTGATTTTGAACATTAACTACAAGACAAGAATGTTTTTGAAAAACACCTTTTTATCAAAGACTAAGTGTTTTCTATTCCTTGTGCAGCTCTGGCATGGTTTCGGCTATTTTTTCTTCCAGTTGGGAGCGATAGGTTCGACTGATCGGTATGATGTCACCGGTGCTCAAAATAACCTTCATGGTTTGGCCTGACTTTTCCAAATCAGTGATCGCGTCAAAGGTAACCCAATGTGAACGGTGTACCTGCATGCCGGGATAGGAAGAAAGGTCTCTAATCAGGTCGGAAAAACGATGGAGAACAGTGCGGCTCTCCTTGGTCGTCACAATTTTTACATAATGTTCTTGAGCTGTAATCCAGAGGATATCACCATGCAGTTGGGGATCTATTGTCTGCAGGAAACCTTCTTCATCTAGCTGTTTCTTTGTCTCGTTTGGACCATTAAATTGGAACAAACGAAAGACAGATAATAAAAGACAGAGGGCGAAATGGTTATCAGATAGATAAACAAGCTCCAGTCCAAATTCGGCAAGTCTTCCATGTTCTGTTGTTCCGCTGTCTTCTATACCAAGTTCTGGATATCCCAGAATAAGATCGAACGCGGTGATGGCGAGGACAAAAGGAATAAGGCTGAGGGCGCAGGCCATAGAAGCTGTCGTAATAGCTGACTTATTTGGTAGGAGGTAGCGTTCAACAACTTCGCGGAAGGCAAAAAACAAAAAAGCTTCGATCAGTATTCGCAGAACCCAGTAGATATATCCGCCAATAACACCGCCCCCTTGTGTAGGCGATGATTGGCTTGCTGCAATTAGAAATGCGCAGGAAAGTGCAATGAATAAAAAGAGATAGCTTTCCTGTCTTAGACGGTTTGATACGGCCATTATACGAAATCAGTTCATGCTTCTTGAATGGATACTGTACTATAAGTGATTGAAAATACATAGAGTATTTTCCTCTTTAAAATTTTTCAAGATAATCAGTGACATTCACGTAATTGTGGATTGGATGACCTTTTTTCATTAGGCCAACTGTGCGTTAATAGAACTGGGCCTTTATTCACGGACGTATGATTTCAGCATGTGAATGGTTCCCAATACATTGATTTCAAACAGGGAGTTTTAAATGTTCAAGATATCCTATGCGCTTGTGGCTGGCGCAGCTTTGGCTGCACTTTCAGTTTCCACAGTTGAAGCATCAGATGCAAAAATGAGTTTCTTTGTCACCAGCGTTGGCGTGGGTGATGGTGGTAACCTTGGGGGGCTGGCAGGAGCGGATGCCCATTGTGGCAAGCTGGCGACTGCTGCAGGTGCAGGGGGTAAAACATGGCACGCTTACCTAAGCACACAGGAAGAAGGCAAGCGTGGAATTTCTGCGCGTGATCGCATCGGCAAAGGCCCATGGTACAATGCGAAAGGGGTGAAAATCGCCAATGATTTGGATGACCTTCATATCAGCCCGAATATCCTAAAGGGAACAGCTCTGGATGAAAACGGTAATCTGGTAAATGGTCGCGGCGACAAACCAAACCAGCATGATATTCTGACGGGTACGATGGCAGATGGAACGGCCTATTTCCCATGGCAGAAAGGTGATCATACCTGTAGCAACTGGACCAGTAATGGTGAAGGTTCTGCGACAGTCGGTCACCATGATCGCCATGGCGGTGGTAATGTTTCGTGGAATGCAGCACATGACTCACGTGGTTGCAGTGCAGATGCTTTGACGAAAACAGGTGGTGCAGGCTTCTTATATTGTTTTGCCGCCGATTGATCCTGACAACACCTCTGACAATCACTTTTGCATTGTTAGAGGTGTTCCTCTTTTTTTAGATTAACCCTTGCTGCTTGTAAAAGATCACCATGTTTTTTTCGATAAATCGTTTACGTAATATTATACCGACACTGTTTTTACTTTTAACCGTTTATAGTGTGAGTGCGGCCTATGCAGACACAGTGTCCTATGTTCGCTATGAAACAGCAGAAGGTGTTCGATATGGTGTTTTATCCGGTGACGTTATTGAAGAACTAAGCGGAGGTATTTTTCCTGTATCGCAGAAAACGGGTAAAAGTCTTACACGTCAAAATGTACGGCTGCTGCCCCCAACGGATGCGCGTAAGGTTTTCGCAGTTGGTATGAATTTCGCCAGTCATCTCGCATCTTCCTCAGACTTGCCACCGCCGTTATTTCTCAAACTACCCTCTTCACTCATCGGAAGCGGAGAAACGATCACGTTGCCCAGAGATGCAAGCAACGTCCATTTCGAAGGTGAACTGGTTCTGATTATCGGCAAGCAGGCAAAAAATGTCAGTGAGGCCGATGCAAATGATTATATATTTGGCCTCACTGCTGGCAACGATTTGAGTGAGCGTAGCTGGCAGAGCCGTGACCTGCAATGGATGCGCGCCAAGGCCAGTGATGGCTTTGGTCCTGTTGGTCCGGTTGTTGTGACAGGGCTGGATCCGAATAATCTTCTGCTCACCACACGTTTAAACGGTGAAACTGTGCAGCAGGAAAATACAAAAAATATGATCCATAAACCGGCTAAAGTCGTGAGTTATCTCAGCCGCTATTTTACGCTTGAGCCGGGAGATATGATTTTTATGGGAACACCGGGGCGAACGAAAGCCCTTGATGTTGGTGATGTGGTTACGGTGACGATTGACGGTATTGGAACCCTGAGCAATCAGATTGCACGAGAATAAATAATGTCAGGCTCACTTAAGGATTGGTGAGCCTGATATTCATTCAAATCTGCTTTTTCTTTAGTTTCTCAAAGATCGCTTCTTTGTGAGCATCCAGGACATCGTAGCCACCGATCAGGTGTCCGTCGATTATAATCTGGGGAACAGTTTTAGCCCCTGAAATCAATTCCTGCATGGCTTTGAATTTATCAATAGTACTGACATCGTGCTCTTTGTACGAAATGCCATTCTCATCAAATAAAGCCTTGGCTTTCTGACAGAACATACAGCTGTCTTTGGTATATATTTCAACACCCATTGTTTTACTCCTTTTATTAAGCACCAGGGCCGCAATCAAGGCAGCGCACTGGTGAAACAGGCCCCAGTTTCAGTTCATGATTGAGATCACGAAGGGCTGTGCGGACACCTTCTTCCACAACCGGATGATAGAACGGACGATCCAGCATTTCTGAAACGGTCAGGTTTGATTGATGTGCCCAGGCGAGCAGGTGAGCGATGTGTTCGGCTTTCGGTCCGATCATTTCTGCACCTAAGAACCTGCCTGTGCCACGTTCACCATAAACCCGCAGGATGCCGTTGTTGACAAGCATGACACGGCTTCGCCCCTGACCTTTAAAGTCGACGGAACCAATGGCGAAATCAGCATCACGTCCCTCAAGTTGACGATAACTTTCGCCGACCATCATGATCTGCGGATCAGAGAACATCACAGCAATCGGAGATGATTTAACGAAAGCTTTAATCTCTGGATAGCGTGCGGCATTAAAACCAACAATCTTGCCTTCATCAGCAGCTTCATGCAGCAATGGAATATTATTAACTGCATCCCCGGCAATAAAGATATGGCTAGCACTGGTTTGACCTGTTGCCAGAACAAAATGCGGAACACCGCGTTCGTCAAGTTTTAACGATGTTTTTTCAAGACCCAGCTTGTCTACATTCGGGCGACGGCCTGTCGCAACCAAGGCATAGTCATATTTTTCAGTCAGGGTTTCACCATCAACCATATGGTCAATCTCGACACCGTTTCCAACCTTCTCCATCCGTGTAACTTCACCATGGGGGTGGAAGTCAAATTCATCCATGAAGGTTTCACGGGCTTTATATTTAACAACGTCATCGCTTAAAGGCCCAACCAGATGGTCACGACCAAACAAGGAGACACGTACGCCAAGACGGCTTAACGATTGCCCCAGTTCCAACCCAATGACACCAGCACCAAAGACAACCACACTTTCAGGCAAGTCGTCCCAGTCAAAGACATCGTCATTAACAATCAGGCGATCACCAAAGGCTTTAAAGGGGGGCGGCACAAAGGTGCTGGACCCTGTGGCAATGACAATGCGTTCGGCATTGACGGTATCACCGTTGGAGAGTTCCAACGTGTTGTCATCAATGAATTTAGCAAAGGCACGAATGCGATGGGCTTCATTCCAGTCTTCGACATCTTCTTTAACAAATCCAACAAAGCGATCACGCTCTGACTTAACCCGATCCATGACGGCTTTACCATCGATAACGGGTTTGTCATAGCTCACACCAAAGGGCTGAGTATGTTGACCGAAATGAGCGGCTTCTGCTGCTGCAATAAGAAGTTTTGACGGCATGCAGCCAACACGGGCGCATGTGGTGCCATACTCACCGCCTTCGATAAGAACGACACTGTCTGTTTTTTTGGTTACTTCACGATATGCACCCATACCGGCGGTGCCTGCGCCAATGATGGCGACTTCTACGTTATGAGTGGTCATGATCTTGTCTTTCGAAGAAAAAAGGAGAGAAAGAGGAAGGGAAGGTTTGCGGGGACATGGAGAGGGCCACCCCTTCCTCTTTAGGAAGAGCCTTAACGGTTCTTCAGGTAGTTCAACATTGTGTCTGCATCAGACACTTCAAATGGGTCAGTTGGGCAGTTGTCAGAATAACCGTCTTCAGAGAATAACTGTTTGATCTCACCGTTTTCGACGTACATAGAATATCTCCAGCTGCGCATACCGAAACCAAGGTTTGATTTATCAACCAGCATACCCATTTTACGGGTGAATTCTGCATTCCCATCTGGCAACAAGAAGACATTTTCTGCACCTTGTGCTTTACCCCACTGGAACATGACAAAAGCATCGTTTACGGAAAGGCAGACAACAGCATCTACGCCCTGATCTTTGAATTCTTCATATAATTCTTCAAAACGGGGCAAGTGTGATGTTGAACATGTTGGTGTGAAAGCACCCGGTAGCGAGAAGAGAACAACATTTTTATCTTTAAACACATCGTCTGTTGAAAGATCTTTCCATTCAAACGGATTATCGCCTTCGATGGCTTCGTTGCGAACGCGGGTTTTAAAGATTGTTGCTGGTACAGTGTTAGTCATTTTAAGATCTCCAAAGTGTGGTTTGTTTCAGGTGTGTGTGTTTGTCTGAAACTGAATGTAGGAGATTACTAAAAATAAGTAAAATGAGTTATTTTTATAAAATTAATAGATTTTTCCTATTAATTAAAGCGGTTGCATAAGGAGCGTGACACATGTCTGGCATGGGTCAGGAGCCGTCATTCATACTCAAGAAATAGACTTCCGTTAACAGGCGTAAAGCGGACATTTTTTTGATTATGACTACTATTACGGCAAAAGCAGACCTGTTGCACAACAAGCTAGAATGCCTGCTGTTGACCCGACTCGGACATAATCAACACAGCGGTTCTCAACCTGTTACATTCCAAGCGAAAGACTATTAATACTAAGTGTCACTTCGCCCGATAGATCTTACTGTCCGACGAAATAAACCAAGGACGTCCGTCTTTTAAAACGCCTACCCAGGTTGGTTTTACACCGGACGGGACGGAAACTTCATCGAAGTCTTCGTTGCTGTAATTCCACTTTAACAGGCGTTCTTGTTCTGATTTTTCAGCGACATACATCGTGCCATCTTTACCAGAAGCGGAATAATGACCATTTCCAATAGTTTAGGTACGGGGGCTATATTTTGTTGGATTTTGTCGGTTTTCTAAATTAGACAAATTCACTCATATCATGTATAAGGAATGAAATGTTTGATTGCAAATTTAGTAATCAATGATTTTTTTACATCTTAGGCAGTTTTCGGGGGAAGGCTGTTTTTTTATGTTTGAGAACACAAGACGTGACTGGGGTTAGGTATTAAAACCACGAGAGTACAACAATCTGCGAACAAGGCGGAAAAAGGTTCTTTTTTGCCTGTGGATGACTTTACGCTGGTTTTAGACATAACATCAGGTTCGAGCGTTGATCTTTCCTCCATTTCCTCCCTTCATTCCTCTGATTTTATTCGTTTAGGCTCGGACCTTGTCATCAAGACTTTAGATGGCGAGACTGTGTTGATAAGGGGCTATTTTGCTGTTGAGAACCCGCCTGCTTTGGTGGCGGCAAATGGCGCTGTGGTTTCACCTGATCTGGTTCAAAAGCTGGCAGGTCCGCTTGCACCGGGGCAATATGCTCAGGCTGCGGGGTCAACTGTTCTGGGTGATGCCATTGGTCGTGTGGAAACATTAGATGGTGTGGTGCGTGTTACGCGCAGTGATGGGAAAGAGGTCCAGCTAGTCGATGGCGATGCAATCTTCCAAGGCGATGTGATTGTTACCCTTGATGCTAGTTCGGTAGGGATTATCTTTGCGGATGATAGTTCGCTTTCCTTAGGTGAAGACGGGCGCATGATCATGGATGAAATGGTCTATGATCCAGCAGGCGAGACAGGCTCGTCCGTGATCTCTCTCACCCAAGGGGCCTTTACTTTTATCAGTGGGGCCATTGCCAAGACACAACCTGATGCGGTGTCCATCAACACCCCGCTGGCAACCATCGGTATTCGCGGTACTGCCCTTGGTGGGCGCGTGGGCCGTGATGGCAGTTTTGAAGCTGCCCTCTTACCCGAAGCCGGACAAGTTTCCGGTGAAGTTACTGTAACGGCTTTGGATGGCAGTAGTTTTACCATCAACCAGTCCGGTCAAGGTGTGGCGATTACCTCCACAGGGGATGTGACGACCCGCAGCTATAGCGCTAAAGAAGTTGGGCAACTTGTTGGTAAGGCGCTCGCGGCACAACCCAATGCAGATCATTTAGACGCAGGGTTTAAAGAAGCAGCAGAGAAAGGTGTTGAAGCTGCAAAAGAGACGCCCAGCCTTGAAGAGGTTGAGCTGGAACTGAATGCTGCAATTGAAGCAGGGGAAGAACAGGCTCACCTGTTTGATCAGACTTTATTACAGGCAGAAACCTTCTTACGTCCGCCCCTGGTTGTCGAACCGGATGTGAAATTGATCTTGCAAGAAGATCGCATTTTGCAACAAAAAATCAACACGCTTCAAACGGATTACAGTGCAGATGCGCAGACAATCCTCGCCATTGTTAATCAAGCTGCAACGGCTGCGACCAATGCGGGGAATGCCGAAGATAGTGCGGCAGCGAGTGCCTCTTCTATTGCCGCGCAATTAAGCGTGCAGGGCACGGATAGCTCAGTGGGACTTTCCACCACAGAAGTTCAGTCTCTAGCTGAAATTGTCACAGGCCCGTTGAAGTCATTGGGTGCTGCCGGTGCGATCTCGGCGACCTCAAGCAGTGTGTCTAAAGCTGCTCTTGCTTTATTGTCTCTGGTCGGAACAACGACACCACCGGACGCCGATGTAATTGCGGAGCTTCAGGCTGCTGCGCAAGCGGCTGAAGATGCAGCTGCCAAAGTGGTGCTCATCGTGAATGCTGCGATTGCTGCTACAGAGAAGGTCTTTGCGAGTGCGATCACAGCTGCCAAGAATGCTGGATCGAATAAGGCTGCTGCTGCAGAAGCTATTGCAGCAACTAACTTTGAAACCGAAGTGGCAAGTGCGTTGAGCACGGATAGTTCCAACACAGCAAACATTTCTTTTGATGCACTACCTGATCTGGTGAATACCGTCACAACCAAGGTCTCTTCGGCCGCCTCCACCTTGTCAGCCAAGGGCAATGTACCTGCGACATTGAGTGATGTAATCGGTTTTGCAGTTAAGACAGCGGCGGCCGCAGACTTGGCAGCAGAAGAAGCCTTTCAGACGATTCGACTGACCGATCCCACTCAAATTAGGGCAGCGGCCACCAAAGCGTTAAATCATGCCAAGACGGCGGAATCAGAGCGAGCCAATGCGGCCAATTCAGTGGACGAAACAGCGCTTTCAAAACAATTAGACAGCTCTATTCTGGATGAGTTTTTAGCGGCCGTTGAACGGGTGAATACAGCCGAAGCCGAAGCTAAGGAAGCGGTCTCAGCCATTGAGGGGGCAACCGATGCACTGGCGGCGGCCGCAGATTATATTGATGGGACAGCGTTAGCTGATCTAAACACAGCCAAGGCTGTGGTGATC
Source organism: Candidatus Terasakiella magnetica (assembly GCF_900093605.1). Taxonomy (NCBI): domain Bacteria; kingdom Pseudomonadati; phylum Pseudomonadota; class Alphaproteobacteria; order Rhodospirillales; family Terasakiellaceae; genus Terasakiella; species Terasakiella magnetica. Next base: position 36,004 of record NZ_FLYE01000008.1, on the reverse strand, counting down.
AGTCTTCAAACATCCAGCGCCACAGCGAAAGAAGCAGTTCTCACAGCTCAAGGTGTGGTTAAAACAGCGCGCACAACATTGGCGGATAAACTGATTACAGAAGCGGTTGCCAAGGCCAAATACGCGGCCTTGAAAACAGCTGCTGATGAAGCCAGCGCACGACTTGATCAATCCCTTGAAAGCGTGCTGGTTAATCAGAACCTGGGGGCCTTATCGGGTACGGACAGTGTGAGTGTTGCCTTGCAAAAGGCCGCGCAGACAGAAAGTACCGCCAAAACAACAGCGGATACGGCCCGGGCGGCGGCCGATGCAGACCCTACAGATGCGGTATTGGAAGCCCAAGCCAAACTGGCAGAACAGCTTCATGCCAATGCGGATACGACCAAGGCTTTTGCGCAAAAACTATTTAAGCTGTTTGATGATGCCGCGACTGATGCGCAGACTAAAGCAACAACAGCTCAAGCTGCTGTTACACAGGCGACAGCTGATGTTGCCACAGCGAAGACGGACTTAACCGCCAAAGAAGATACCCTTGATGCCAAGCTTGCTGCATCACTGGCAGAACTGGACAAGCTGTCAACAGCGAAGACTGAAGTAGCCACCCTTGAAGGCAAGTACCTTGTGGCACAGGCTGCGGCTGAAGGTCAGGCTAAGGCCGCCCTTGATATTGCCTTGGCAAAGGTGGTTGCGGCCTTGGTGGCGGTTGAGGCCTCAAGCCTGATTACAGGGAGCAATGCAGATGTGGCAGAAGTTGCCGCACGCGATGCTAACTTTGTGCAAACCAAAATTGCTTTAAACAAAGTTGAAGTGGCTTTTGCAGCCATTGAAACGGCAAAGGCAGGGGCTACGGATGCGCTCACTCAGGCGAAAGATGCTGTCAAGTTAAGCTATGCGCGCCAAGGTGTTGAAGCAGAAGCTGCACGGGACGCGCAACTGGTTCAGGCGCAAGCTTCATATGACAGGCTGGTCAAGCTGCATGAGACAGCCCGGCTTGATCTGGAAACTGCAAAACGGGCTTATGTAGTGGCTGAAGCGCCGATCATTGAAGCGGCCAATCAAGCCAGCTTGCAACAGCTTCTAAGTGATGCGGCGGCTAAGGAAAAAGAAGCCTTAAGGCTGGAAAAAGTTCTTGATGAGAAAAAGGCTGAACTAGTTGCAGCTCAGGCTGATCTTGTTGATGCCACAGAAAAACGTGATCAGGCGCAAGCTCAATATGACAACTGGGTAGCACTTAATTCATCTGGCTTCTTCGATGATGAGGTGGCAGCAGCCAAGGTGAGGTTGGATGCGGTCAAGGTGAAATATGATGAGGCCTTTGCGCTTGATGCCACTAAAATCGCCGAAGTTGCAACGGCACAAAGTAACTATGATGCGGCTCGTCTGGTTGCGGATGACACGGCAGCTAACGCAGCGGCTGTTCAGGCGGTGAATGATGCAGCCAAGGGCGATGCAGATATTGAAGGTGCCAAGGTCGCTATTGATCAAGCCGATGCGGCTGCGACACAGGCAGCAAGCTTAGCTGCTGCCCAAAAGGCTGAAATTGCGGCGGCTCAAACCATAACAGAGGCAGCCGCGAAAGAAGCCGCAACGGCTTTAGTAGTCGCAACGGCTGCGGCCAAAGAACAGGCGGAGCTTGCACAAACTCATCTCACATCTGCGCAGGTCCATCAGGCCGAGGTGGTGGCTTATGGCGTGGTGGCGACAGCGGCTTTGACCACAGTTCAAACTCTGGAAACTCAGGCCCTGAGCAATGGGTCCTCGATCAATCTTGCTGACATTGCTCTGTTAAAGACCAAAGCCTTGGAGGCTCTGAACGGGGCCAAAACATCCTTGCTTAAAGTAGAGATTGCTGCCCTTGGGGCGGATGCGGCCAGTGACATGGCCTTTGATCTGGCAAGTGGTAAAGGTGCAGATGCACTTACCCAAGCTAAAGTGGCCCAAACTTCTGCGGCTTCAGCAGGCGGGGTGAAAGAAGAAGCCGATAAATCTTTCCAGCAGATTGATGTGGCCTATGGACGCATCCTCAGTATTGCGGATTTGGCGCAAGCGCAAGCTGATGCCACAACGCAAGCCAATGCCGCAGCCAGTGAAGTCACAACCCAAGCCGATCAGGCAAGCCAAGCAACCGATGAAGCTTCCTCACAAGCGGCCACTGCGCAAAATGCCGAAGAACTGGCAGCCATCACGCGCGCCAAGGCTTTTGCCGATATTTCCATCGCCAAGGCAGACCTGGCGGCTGCTGCTGCTCAAAATAGTGACTCCGCGTCTGCTGAAGTGGCACGCAGATCTGCTGATCAGGCCAAGGCTGCGGCACAGGCGGCGGCTGAAATTGCCGCAGGTAAAGGCGATCTGGCTGCAGCACAGGTGGCTCGTGCCAATACAGCGGTCATTGACGCTGAAACAGCAGCCCAAAGTGTGGATAGCAACCGGGTGATTGCTCAAAACGCCATTGATGATTATGCCTACACAGCTACGGATATAGCCTCTGTCACCACACGTGTGCTGGATAATGATGAAGGTTCCAATCTGAGCATCACATCGGTAGATGCCACTGGATCAGATGGCACGGTGAGTATCAGCAGTGATCGTAAATCCGTGACCTACACTCCGGATGCAGCGACTTTTGAGGCGCTTAAAGAAGGTGTGGTTGAGACACGAACCTTTACCTACACATTAAGTGATAATTCTACAGCGAGCGTTCATGTCACCATCACAGGGACCAATGCAGCCCCCACATTGGTTGCAGATAGCAAAACGCAGATTGATGAAATCACCGCATTAAATATTGATGTGCTAGCTAATGACAGCGATGTGGAAAACGATACGCTTTCCATCACTGATGTCTCAGACGGGACATATGGCACGGTGAAAATTGAGAGTGACGGCACGCTGACTTACACGCCAAACGCAGGCGCTTATGACTTCCTGTCTGTGGGTGAAACCAAAAGCGATAGTTTCATTTACGAAGTGAGTGACGGGGGAATTCTGGGCACATCACTTGCAGAAGTCACCGTGACCTATACAGGTAGCAATGACACACCTGTTGCAAGTGCAGATACAGCCACAGCTGCAGATCACAGCACGGCGGTAACTCTCAATGTGCTGAGCAATGACACAGATGTTGATGCCAATGACACATTGAGTGTGAAGTCTGTCGCCAATGGATCAAATGGCACGGCTGTTCTTAATCAGGATGGCACCATTACTTACACGCCAACGAGCTCGGCCTTTAAGCACCTGAACGTGGGTGAAACCGCAACCGACAGCTTTACTTACATCCTGCAAGATGATCAGGGTGGAGAAAGCACGGGCACCGTCACTGTCACGATCACAGGCACCAATGATGCACCTGAATTGACAGCCGATACGGGTACAGTGGCTGAAAACGGCTCAACTACGCTCAGCGTACTAACCAATGACAGCGACGCCGATACGGGCGATGTCTTAAGCCTGCTATCCGTTAGTCAGGGTGGCAAGGGCTCTGTGGTGATTGCCGATAATGGCACGGATGTAATCTATAAACCAACATCCACCGCCCTTGAGGCATTAGGCGTAGGTGAAACCACAACCGATACCTTCACCTATACCGTCAGTGACAGTTATGGTGCAGCAGCGACAGAAACCGTTACCCTCACCATCACCGGCACCAATGATGCCCCGATTGTGAAGCAGGAGATTGCTGACACCCAAGCAACAGAAGGCAAGGCCTTTAGCTACACCATTTCAGCCGATAGCTTCAGTGATATTGATACAAACGATACGCTCACCTACAGCACCTCAAGTCTACCCAGTTGGCTGAGCTTTAATGCCCAGACCCGTATCTTCACCGGTACACCTGCCACAAGCGATATTGGCACCCAAAACATCACTGTTACTGTAACGGACGGCTCAGGTGCCACAGCTGAAGACACCTTCACGCTCACCACCATCGAAGACCCGAGCGTGACGCTCACAGGTACCTCTGCGAATGATATCCTCATTGGTAAAGAAGGCGATGACGACATTACGGCAGATAGCGGTGATGACGTGCTGTTCGGTAATGCAGGCGATGATCATCTCAAAGGTGGCGCAGGCAACGATAACCTCAATGGCGGTTTAGGCGATGACATCATTAATGGTGGAGATGGCATTGATCAGGTCAGCTATATCGATTTGGGTGCCACAGGTGGGGTAACAGTCGATCTCACCAAACAAGGCACCGCCCAATCCGTTGGTGGTAACATGGGCGTCGATACCCTCATCTCCATCGAAAATCTGCAAGGCTCAGATTTCGGTGACACCCTGATCGGTGATGACAATAATAACTGGCTCTACGGGATGGCTGGAAATGACACCATCACCACAGGAAACGGCATTGATTTCGCCTATGGTCACCAAGGAAACGACAAGCTTATTGGCGGTGATCATGCCGATAACCTGTACGGTGGTGACGATCATGATACAGTCTTTGGCGGTAAAGGTGATGATAACCTGCACGGGGATGCAGGAAATGATACTGTATTAGGTGGTGATGGGCGTGATTTCATCTATGGCGGGGCTGGTGATGATCATCTTCTAGGTGAAGAAGGCAATGATCGCCTTCATGCCAGCCTTGGCGGTGTTGATACTTATGATGGCGGTGATGGTTTTGATGAGCTGGCCTATCATATTGCCGGGACTTCGATGGGGATCTCCGTTGATTTAAGTAAGGCTGGGGTTGCTCAATTCATCAGTGCTGAAATGGGCAGTGATGTCATTACTGGCATTGAATATATACATGCAACCAGTTTCAATGACATTTTGATAGGTGATGATAATGGCAACATGTTCGGTGCTAATGGAGGGGATGATGTTATCCACACCGGAAATGGTAATAATTACGCATGGGCCGGCGATGGGAATGATACCATCACAGGGGGTAACGGCAATGACAACCTGAGTGGCGACAACGGGAATGATACCATTACAGGTGGTCTCGGTAATGATGCTCTTGGTGGAGGTGCTGGAGATGATACGATATTTGGTGGTGATGGTCGTGACTTCCTGACAGGCGGAGCTGGCGATGACATCCTTAAAGCTGAAGAAGGTAATGACCGCATTCATGCCAGCCTTGGTGGGAGCGATACTTATGATGGCGGTGACGGTTTTGATGAACTTGTCTATCATCTTTCTGGGGCGACAACGGGTATCTCCGTTGATCTAAGTAAGGCAGGGGTTGCTCAAACCATCAGTGACGAGATGGGAAGCGATGTCATTACTGGCATTGAATATATCATTGCAACTGATTTTGATGACGTTTTGATAGGCGATGACACGGGCAACAATTTTGGTACTCGAGCAGGTGACGATGTCATTTATACAGGGAATGGAAACAATTACGTATGGGCCCATGCGGGCAATGACACGATTACAGGCGGTAACGGTAATGACAACCTGAATGGCGGTGATGGGAATGATACCATTACAGGCGGCACCGGCAATGATGCTCTAAATGGTGAAGCTGGCAATGATACGATATTTGGTGGTGATGGTCGTGACTTCCTGACAGGCGGAGCTGGCGATGACATCCTTAAAGCTGAAGAAGGTAATGACCGTATTCATGCCAGCCTTGGTGGGAGCGACACTTATGATGGCGGTGCCGGTTTTGATGAACTTGTCTATCATCTTTCCGGGGCTACGATGGGTGTTAGCATTGATCTAAGTAAGGCAGGGGTTGCTCAGACCATTAGTGCGGAGATGGGAAGCGATGTCATTGCTGGCATTGAATATATCATCGCAACTGATTTTGATGACGTTTTGATAGGCGATGACACGGACAACAATTTTGGTACTCGAGAAGGTGATGATGTCATTTATACAGGGAATGGTAACAATTATGTGTGGGCCCATGCGGGCAATGACAGGATTACAGGCGGTAACGGTAATGACGACCTCAATGGGGGGAACGGTGATGATACTGTCATAGGTGGTGCAGGTTCTGATAATCTAAGAGGTGATGCTGGCAATGATACGATATTTGGTGGTGATGGCCGTGACTTCTTAACGGGTGGGGCTGACGATGACATCCTGAAAGGTGAAGAGGGCGATGACCGCCTTCATGCCAGCCTTGGCGGAACCGATACTTATGATGGTGGTGATGGTTTTGATGAGCTGGCCTATCATATTTCCGGGGCTTCGATGGGGATCTCCGTTGATTTAAGTAAGGCCGGGGTCGCCCAATTGATCAGCGCTGAAATGGGCAGTGATATTATCACCAGCATTGAATATATACATGCAACCGATTTCAATGACATTTTGATCGGGGATGATAATGGCAATATGTTCGGTGCTGGTGGTGGGGATGATGTTATCCATACAGGAAATGGTGATAATCACGCATGGGCGTATGATGGCAATGACACCATTACGGGCGGTATCGGCTATGACTACCTCTATGGCGGTAATGGTAACGACTATATTGACGGCGGTGCTGGTGGCGGCCAGATCCACGGCGAAGCCGGTGATGATACTCTGATAGGTGGCAGCGATGCGGACACTATTTATGATGGTGCAGATAATGACACCGTCATCGCCAATGGTGGTAATGATGTGATCATCTCTGGCCTTGGTGGTAGTGATACTTATCATGGCGGGGATGGTTTTGATATCCTGCGATACATCTGGACTGCGAATGTTACTCAAGGAGTTACGGTCGATCTGCGCATACAAGATCAGGCACAGTTGGTCAGTGATGAAATGGGCAGCGATCTCATCACAGGGATTGAATATATTCAATCCACCAATTTTGATGACCATTTGATAGGTGATGATACAGGCAATTTGTTTGGTACTAATGCAGGTGATGATGTCATTCATACCGGGAATGGTAACAATATCGTATGGGCCCATGCGGGCAATGACACGATTATAGCGGGTAACGGCAATGATAGCCTAACCGGTGGCGATGGAGATGATGTTATCAATGGTGGCGCAGGCAGTGACCTAATAATCGGCAATGCTGGATCAGATGCGTTGTATGGTCAAGATGGCGATGATGATATTTATGCGGGCTTAGGTGGAAATGATACCTATGATGGCGGTGCGGGACATGACAAGCTTATATATCACGACGCCGTAACAATGGGCATGACAATTGATCTGACGAAACTGGGAACAGCTCAATTGATTAGTTCTGAACTAGGTTCAGACACGTTAATTTCCATTGAGAATGTACATTCTCACAACTATGACGACATTCTTATCGGCAATGATCAAGATAATGCATTCTCTGCGTATGGGGGGAATGATGTCATCAATACAGGTAACGGCAATAATCATGCTTATGGTTACGAAGGTAATGACATCATTACATGTGGTGATGGGAATGATCTGGTCTGGGGGATGGAAGATAATGACACCATCACGGGTGGTGGCGGTGCGGACCAGCTGTATGGTCATGCGGGTAATGACGTTATCTATGGCGGTGATGGTACGGATAGTCTCTATGGCGGTAGTGGTGATGATGTTCTCTTTACAGAGCATGGCAATAATTTCGCATGGGGTGAGGAAGGCAATGACACCATCACTGGCGGAGATGGCGTTGACAACCTTGCTGGTGGTGCCGGTGATGATACTGTCATAGGCGGTGCCGGTAATGATGGCCTTGGCGGTGATGAAGGGAATGATATTTTATTGGGGGGCGATGGTAATGACACCATCTATGACGGGGCTGGTGATGATGTTTTAAAAGGTGAAGAAGGAAACGATCGCCTTTATGTTCATGGCAGTCTCGGTGGGGCAGATACTTATGATGGCGGTGCAGGTTTTGATATAATCGATTATCACATTTCCGGGGCTACCATGGGTATCTCTGTTGATTTAAGTAAGGCCGGGGTTGCTCAGACCATCAGTGCCGAGATGGGAAGCGATGTCATCATTGGTTTTGAATATATCATTTCAACCAATTTCAATGACACTTTGACAGGTGATGATACTGGTAACATATTTGGTGCTCAAGGAGGTGATGACATCATTTATACTGGAAATGGTAATAATATCGTATGGGCGCATGCGGGTAATGATACGATTATAGCAGGTACCGGCAATGACAGCCTCAGTGGTGGTGATGGGGATGACGTTCTCAATGGTGGAACGGGGAATGATACATTAGACGGTGGTGCTGGCAACGATACTCTGATTTATGATGCAGAAGATATCACTAGGGTGAACGGTGGCGCTGATAATGACATTCTATCTTTCCAAAGCTCAGGCGATAGCCTCGATCTATCCACTATTGCAGATACGGTTTATACAAACCTCGAAGCGATTGACCTGACAGGCTCAGGCGATAATTCCCTCACATTTGATATCAGCGATATCCTCGCCATCAATGAAGGCGCCAACGGCTTTATGGCAGCCACAAATTATGCTGCGACAGATAACCTTCTGATCATTGATGGCGATGCGGGCGATACGCTCACCATGAACGGGTCTTGGAGTGATACCACAACAGATGTATCACTTGTTTTGGATGGATCAACCTCTGAAAGCTATTCTGTCTATCAAAGTAATGATGGTACAGCGACTGTGGTGCTCAATGATCAGGTTTCACTGGTTTAAGGTATACTGAGAACTCCTTCTGAAATGTGTTTCGATATTTTAGCTATGGGTCACAAGCCGTATTTCTCAATGATCTGGATAGCCATCTGCTATAGGGCGTAGAGCGGACATTCTGTTATGAAATGTCAGCTAAACCCTAAATAGCAGACGGAAATATATAGGGTCCTGATTTTTCCTGAGATTACCATCCCATGTGATAAAAAGCCCAGATGCGTTCTACGTTCATGGGTAACCATTCATTATAACTTCTCCAATGTTCATATTTGGGCAGTTTGATGATTTTTTGCAGCTTGTCGGGGCTGTGGGTTCCGTTATCCATTGCTGTTTTAACCGCTGTCATGAGGTCTTCCAGATATTCGCGTTGTTCTGTAACCACAGATGCAGGATCAATAGCAGGTTGGTTTGCGGGGCCATGGGCGGAAATTACATAATCAACATCTAGCTTTTCAATTTCCTTTAAGGAACGGACCCATTCATCTGGCCAAAAATCGGGCATCATTCTGAAGGCAACGCGGCGCGGGGTTACGATATCGACGACAAACAGAAACTTCTCTTCAGGGATACGCATGACAACAAGACTTTCACCATGGTTAGGACCAAAATGGAGAAGTTCCAAAGTACGGTTGCCCAGAGTAAGTGTATAGTTTTTGTCAAAAGTTATGGATGGAATTGGTGTGACTGCGTTTGGATGGTCGCCAAGTTCTTTTACAATATTCTTATGACCAACAAATTTTGGATTATCATCTTTAAAAACAATGCCGCCAGAAATATGATCATGATGGTTATGGCTGTAGACAACGTATTTAACTGGCTTATCAGTGATTTTACGAATTTCATTTTTAAGAAGTTTCGCTGCCTTCGGGTTTAACGGATCGGTTACAATCACACCTTCGTCTGTGACGATGAATACGTTTCTGTAGACCCACCAACGAAAGACGTAAATCCCATTACCAACTTTCTTGACACTATGCCCCCATTGTTCGCCGCCTATGGGCTCTGAGACTGGAGGAACGCTTGTAGCTGAGGCCAAGCCGGAGAACATTAATCCGACAAGGAGAACGATGATACCTGTATGTTTTGTCATAACGACACCTATGCGTAATATGTGGGGAAATTATTTACTTGAAGCGAAAGGCAACATTCTTTGCATGATGCCGTCTTTTCGAACAAACTTGTGGAAAAGGGCAGCACCGACGTGACCAGCAACCATCAAGATGAGAAGATATGCACTGGCCCCGTGGATAAATTTTGCTGTATCTGCCAGTTGCTGGTCTTTGCCGATTAGATTAGGCATATCAAACACACCAAACCAGGAAAGCGGGTGTCCACCAGCAAATGTCATCAGCATCCCACTGATCGGCATAATTAAAAGAACACCATAGAGAGCAAGGTGGAGACCGTGTGCTGCGAAATATTCCCATGCCGGGGCATTGTCATCTTTAGGTGTGGCATTTGAGAGGCGCCAGAAAATGCGACCAAGTAAAAGGAAAAACAGGGTTAGGCCGATGGATTTATGCATCCCCATTACTTTGAACTTTTCAGGGCCAATTGGCAGGCCGTTCATGGAATTGGCGAGAATAAATAAGGCGATAATCATTGCGAACATTCCCCAATGTAGGAATTTGCTCACGCTGCCGTAAGTTTGCTTGTTGTCGGTAAGTTGCATTGTCTTGTCCTCGTTAATTGATTTGTTATGAAGAGGATATGCTTGATTTTGATATCAAAAAAGCATAATTATTATATCATCATGATTGTTATTATAGATCGTTTGGGGTTGTGATATGACATTGGATCAATTGACTGTCTTATGTGCCATTGTTGAAAATGGTGGATTTCGTGCAGCTTCAGAGAAGCTTCATCGCAGCCAGTCAGCGATCAGCATTGCTATTAAAAAGCTGGAAGATGAGCTGCAAATCAGCCTTTTTCTGCGCAACCAGTATCGACCTGTCCTGACAGATGAAGGGCGTTCCCTATATGAAAAGGCCAAGACGGTTTTGGGCCATGCTGAAGATTTTACTAACTTGGCTGAGCATTATGCACAAGGTGAGGAACCTGAATTACGTCTGGCTATGAGTGCAATTATGCCAGTTGAGAACTTGATGCCCATCATCTCAGATGTGACGCAAGCTGCCTCAGCCACAAGGTTGAGCTTATTGGTTGAAAACTTGCACGGCACGATGGAACGCTTGGAGGACGGTGATGCTGACATTGCGATCACAGAATTTCTTCCCAATGAGATGGACTATGAATATGTGGTGTTAGGTACAGTTGAGTTTGTTGCTGTTGTTTCAGCGGCATCAACTTATGCTGCTGAAGCTGCCTCTTTGAGAGAACGGGACTTAGAAGACTCGGTGCAAATTGTTGTACGAGACACCAGTCGACACAGGGAAAAGAAAACCGTAGGTGTGGTTAAAGCCACGACACAATGGATGGTTAATGATTTTAATATGAAAAAACGAATTATTACATCTGGAATAGGTTGGGGACGGATGCCATTGCACATGGTAGAGAGTGAATTAAAGTCTGGTGAGCTTCTTCTTTTGAAGTCGAGCGATTTTGATCCAATAGAAGCCACCATTAAAATGGTACGTAAAAAGCGTAAGCTTGTTGGGCCGGTTGCAGAAAAGCTTTGGGGTTTAATGAAAGAGCGTGCCTTTAATTGACTTTGAAGTCTCTAAATTCATTCAGTTGTTTTGGATGCCTTATTATATCTGTAAGCTGTTTGTGCTCTGGTCAAACCGAGTGAGCGTCCTGCTTCTGAGAGGTTGCCTTCGGCTTGAATAACAGCTTCACCAATGATCATATTTTCTAGTTCTTCAAGGGGTAAGTTTTGATCTAGAATTTGGCGAACGAAATCTCTAAATTCTGCACGTTGGCTATGTGTTGAAGCTCTGTTGCCTGTGAGGCCACCTTCTTTATTCAAGACAGACATTGTTGAATGGTAATCTTCCTGACTGGTAAAGAGATGGGAAAGGTCAATGGGGGCATTATTTGATGCGAGTATGACAGCGCGTTCAATAATATTTTCAAGTTCGCGAATATTGCCGGGATAGTGATAGTTAAATAAAGCGTCCACCGCGCGTTCGGTAAAGCCTGTTACATTGCGTTTATGTTTCTCAATATATTTATTGAGGAAGACTTCCATTAAGAGGGGAATGTCATCTCTGCGTTCGCGAAGCGGGGGGATGCGAATGGGAAAGACATTTAAGCGGAACCACAGGTCTTCGCGAAAACGTTTCTCATCGACTTCTTCTTTCAGATCAACGTTGGTGGCGGCAATAACTCTGACATCTACATTTCTTATTTTTTCATCGCCGACACGTTCGATTTCACCATCTTGTAGGGCGCGAAGAAGTTTACCTTGTGCGGTAAGGGTGAGGGTGCCGACTTCATCAAGAAAGATTGTACCGTTATTTGCGCGTTCAAAACGTCCTGCGCGTGAAGTGCTGGCACCTGTGTAAGCGCCTTTTTCTACACCGAAGAGCTCGGATTCAATTAGTGTGTCAGGGATTGCTGCACAGTTGAGTGCGATAAACGGTTTTTCTTTACGTTCTGAAATTTCATGCAACGTTTTGGCAAAGGCACCTTTACCGACGCCAGTTTCACCAAGAAACAGGACGGTGGCGTCTGTAGAGGCAACCTTTTGTAAGAGATGGCAGACGGTTTGGAAACCCGATGAGGCACCAACAAGGGATTTGAATGTTGCTGTGCGTGGTTCTTCTTGCGTTTCAGACTGTTTAAAAGAACTTCGAACACGGGTTGAGGTCTTCTTATGAGGGGCTTGGTAGTTTTCGCCTTGAAAGTCGGGTGTGAGATATTGGATGCCATCAATATCATCCCAATCGCGTAACGGTTTGCCAACAACACGGCAGTGTTCAGCCCCCATTGCGCGACATTCAACTTCTTTATAGAGGATGCGTTTGCCCATAAATCGCGTGCTATGGCCGCAGGCATAACCGATTAAATTCCAGCAGACTGGATCTGTTGAGGGGGGAAAGTGTTTTAAATGAGCATCTACTTCTGCAGAATCTCGCCAGATAAACTCCGTATGGAAGTGGCCATTTTCCACATCAATATCAAGTTTTACGGGTTCGACTGAGACGACGCCTTCTAATGCATGTAGGGCAGGGCCGACGGCCATGATGTCAAGGTGAGAGGCATTGGGGCGAATCTGTGTGGCCATTTCAGCATCGGTGACGCCAGAGGTGTAGCCCATGCGCGTCAGAATACCACGGGCTTCTTCTATGCCATAGGTTTCAATCATGTCCTTTCGAAGGGCAGCCATGGTGACGACATGCTGCAAGATCATGCGTTGGGTCCCCAACCAAATGCGACCATCGTTTGGGGTGAAGCGTAACTGTTCCATCAGGTCACTATATTCAGGTAACCCCAATCCTTTTATGGAAGGATGTTTTGTCGATTCATGGCTCTTCTTGGAATGGGGCATGCTCTTTTCTCAATGAAATTGGCTTTGTTAGATATTTGATCGTCTCATTTTTTCTTCAAGATGAAAATGAAATAATCATTTTAAATAAATCACTTAGTGGGTGGCTACCGTCTTTTCCTTCAAAGAGGCAATCCTAAAATGCATGAAACATATTGACAGTTTCATGGTTAGGCACCTATAACAATTGTGCGCATAGAGAACAAGTGTTCGAAATGTGAACTTTGCCTCTAAGTAGAAAGTCGTTTTAACTCAGATGAGTTTTACGGCTTTCCTTTATATCTGGGAGATTTTAAATGAAATTTGTGAAAACGTCACTCCTGACGTTATTGGCCTCAACGGTAGCATTACCGGTATTGGCTGAAGAGGCGGGCAACAAAGCAGGTAAAGGCTGGTTAGCCCGTGAGATTATCGGTGATAAACTTGAAAAAGAATACGGCATCCAAATTGACGGACTTGCACAATTCTCAGTAGCTTTTGGTGAACATGCATCAGATTCTAACGATGACTTCTCAGCGACTGGTAATGGTGGGCCTTTGTTCTTTAAAGAAGATGATGGCTTTCACATGGATCAACTTCATCTGTTTGTTCATAAAGATGCCAAATCAAGTGTTGTAAGCCGTGTGACACCAACACCAGCGCCCGCACCAGAAGAGATCGATATCGGGTTTGGTTTTCGTTCCGTTTATGGTTCTGCGGCATATTTCATGACGACAGAAGGCTTTGATGATGGTTGGTCGTTGAATGGTGATTCTGCTGACCCATATGCACCAAATTCAACGGGTGAAGTTTATCGTCTGGCTATTCCAGAAATGTATGTAGATGTGTCTACACCCTTACTGGGCGGTACAAACTTTATGGTTGGTTCATGGATGAGCCCGGTGGGTGATGATATTGGTTTTCCAATGGACCCACCTAACAAGTTCTATTCGCACCCGTGGTCATTCCAATATACACCGGCAAAGCATGTAGGTGCATTGATGTCTTCAAAGCTTGCTCAAAATGAGTCAGGTATCTGGGGTGCTGAATTCGGTGTTGTTCGCGGTTGGAACAATATGGATGATAAGAATGGTGATTTTTCATATATCGCGAACTTGCGTTGGCGTTCAAACGATATGAGGACCTGGATAGATCTTGAATCTATCCATGGTAATGAAGAAGAATCAGACAATTCTATTCTTTCTAATAACCCAGGCCCGCTTCGTGTAAAGAGTACAGACGGTGCCATGCGCCATCTCTATGTTTTGGATGCCTCACACGCAATCAATGACAAATATACTGTCCGTGCAGCAGGTATCTATGGCACGCAGGAAGCGGGTAATATTACCTCTGATCCAGGTGCCGCAGCTGGTCACCTTATTACAAAAGACAGCAAGTGGTACGGCCTGACGGGTGAGCTGAGCTATCAATATAGTCCTCAAACAACATGGAACTTCCGTGCAGAATGGTTGAATGACGACAATGACGGTGATGCCGCAAAGTTTAACGCACAAGCTGGTGATTATTATGGTCTGACAGCGAATGCAAATTATAAGATGAATGACTTCGTACAGTTGCGTCCTGAAGTTCGTTGGGACAAGTTTAATAGCTCTGTCGACAATGTTAATTACTTCCCAAACAATGAAAATGATCAATTCTCATTCATGTTTGATGCAGTGTTTAATTTCTAAGTCTGACCTCCCTGGTTTGACCCAAACTGGACCTGTCCCTTTTTTGGACAGGTCTTTTTTTTGCCTTTGATTTGATGATTCCATCAATCTATTTGAAGTGAAGTCAGCCTAATTGATCATATGATTAATTGCTATGAATTGTGCGTTGCGAAGATGTGGCTTGGAATAGCGTGTATAAGGTTATTTATTTAATTTAAATCAAAGTGTTATATTTATTTTGCAGCTGCGAAAATAAGGATTTGGCACGGCCTTTGCGATTATCAGGGCAAGGGTGAACAAGGGTTCATCTTATCGATAGCGCAAAGGAAAGGAGGAGAGAGGCTTTGATCGCATTACTGCGATTTTGCAAGAGCTTCACTTATGTTGCGAGAACATTCCAACAGCTTTGGTAGCACTGTATCTTTCATGGATTTAATTGACATGCGTGATGTATGGCTACTGATGTTAACAGCTGCAATCGTTTGATGATTGTTATTAAAGATCGGGGCACCGATTGAAATAAGCCCCATCTCAAGTTCATCCTCAACGATCGCAAAACCTTCTCGTCGTGCCTGATCAATAATGGCTTTTAATGTATCGATATCTGTAACTGTTTTTTCTGTATGTGCTTGAATGTCTACATCGTCGAAATAACTGTTCAGTTTATCAAAAGGCAGACCAGCCAGATGTACGCGCCCCATTGAGGTCGCATAGGCAGGAAGACGGGTACCGATGTTCAAGGTAATGGACATCACACGCTGGGACGTTGGTACACGCGCAACATAAACCACATCAAACCCATTGAGCACCGATGCTGAACAGGACTCCTGAACTTCATCTGTAAGCTTCTGCATGAAGGGGTACGCCACTTCATTCAAGCCAAGAGATGATAGGTAGGAATAACCAAGGTTTAGTGTTCGTGGAGTGAGGGAAAAAAGCTTTCCATCGAACTCTGCATAGCCCAATTGGACGAGTGTGTGAAGCAAACGTCTTGTCGCAGCACGTGATTGACCAGTGATCTTGGAAACATCAGCTAAAGTTTGGTGTGACGTATCGTGTGTGAACGTCTCAATAACCTGCAGACCTTTGGCTAAAGATTGCACAAAAGTACCGGAATTAGAGTCGGATTTACTTGACATAAAATACAACCTCACCTAATGTGTTCGTTATAAGAACTTATGTTCGCATTGCGCACACATTAAGAGTTAGAAAACAAACATGCAAGTTGTTTCTAACGGAAATGGTGGCGGTTTCATAGTCTTCAAATCAATGAATTGAGCTGAAGACAGGATTCACGGCTCTGCGAATTATTATAAGCAGACCATTCTTACAGGGCGGAACTATCCGCAAAATGGGAGACAATTTATGACTGAGTACCAAACAGTATTTGGTTCCTTAAGAGACTTTGATAAGGGCCATATTGAAATCATCAATGACAAACCGATGCATTATGCATTTTCAAACGTCTTTGAAGTTGCATCTAATTCAGCGCCTTATGAAAAGGTTGCTGTTGCAAAGAACCTTGAAAATGTAATCGAAGCGGTTCGCATTGAAGGTGACTCACCTTGGTATACAAACGCGCATGATGAATTTGCGATTGTGATGGACGGTGAAGTCGAAGTTCATGTCTACAAAGCTGTAGATGGTGAAAAAATCGACGAAGAAAAAGAAGGTACTCATCTTGCTGAAGGTGAACCAAAGGGCCCGAAAATGGGTATGGCTGTTCTTAAGCGCGGTCATCAATGCATCATGCCAAAGGGTTGTGTTTATCAGTTCCGTGCACGTGAAGTTGGGGCGCTTATTCAACAAACAATTCAAGGCCCGCTGACTGTCGAGAAATGGGCCGAGATTTGTTACACCTGATTTCGCTTTTTTCGAAATTCAGACATACGCACCTTTAGATATAGATATTGAATTACGGGAGTAATTTTAAAATGGATACAATTGCTGTAAAAGCGAGCGCAATTAATAACCGTACGGGTTACCGCTCTTTCGAACTTGGTTCTTTCAAATTTGAACGCGACGAATATTTTGTTTACATCACATGGCCGACAAAAAACGGTGATATGACACATTATATGTCAGCTGATGTTTTCTTGCGTGCCATGATGCGTGATGTTGCTTGGGGCTTCTTTTTCTATCAAGTAAACTTTGATCATGTATTTGGTACAAATAACCTATATGGCCAAGTTGAAATGTTCTCTGGTAGCTTTAACGCAACCTTTAAAGAACAGGGCCTCGACCTTTTGGAAACCTTTGATACGCCAATTATTATGGCGACTTTCAAGGAAATCCTAGATGATTGGACAAACGAAGGTTTTGATCCGTTTGCTGCACCTGAAGAAACAGGCACTGCATGGTTAGGTGCGAAAAACGGTAACAACCGTGATGCCATTAATCGTGAGCGTGAAGTATGTACGCGTATGGTTGGCCTTAAAGGTGACTCACCTTTGCGTACAGATGAAGCAGGCTATCCTGTAAATCGTGCGTTTGCAGATGTTGCACAAGATGCACCTGAAGTTCATGTTGAACCAGGCTTTGAAGAAGAGTTTGGTGCCATCAACATGTATGCATATTTGTCTCGTTCTGACGTGACGTGGAACCCGTCGATCAGTTCAGTTTGTAAAACAAGCCTCTATTGTCCAACAACTGAAGAATACATCCTGCCGATCAAACACGGAAATGACCGTGTTGAATGGTTCATTCAATTCTCAGATGAAATTAAATGGGAAGTTGAAAACACCGAAGACGGTAAACCTCGTGCCAAGGTTGTTATGAAAGCTGGTGATGTTGCGGCGATGCCAGCCGATATTCGCCACCAAGGTTTCTCTGCCAAACGTTCGATGCTTTTGGTTTGGGAAAATGCAAACCCTGAAGTTGTGCCTATGCATGCCGAAGGTGAAATTCCACCATATCCGGTTGAATTTTAAGAACTCCTATCCCTAGGAAACTATAGGGGAGGGAGTTCTTCCCGGCTCTCTCCCCGTTTTTTTAATTACTCAACGTTTTTGACACACCGTCAGAAGCGGACAGGAAAGATCTGTCTACAGGAGACCAGTTCGATGACTATTCAGAACAAGCTATTTATTGGTGGTGAGTTCGTTGATGCTGTTGATGGCGGCACAATTGATGTACTCAATCCCCATGATGGTAGCCTAATCACAAAAATTGCTGAAGCCCGTGAAGCCGATGTGGATCGCGCAGTTGAAGCCGCTAAAAAAGCTGAAGCAGGCTGGCGCAGAATGTCGGCTATGGATCGTGGTCGTTTACTTCTGAAATTAGCTGATGCCATTGAAGAAAATGCTGAAGAAATTGCCCAGCTTGAATCATTGGATACTGGTCACCCTTTAAAAGATACACGTTTTTTGGATGTGCCACGAACTGCGGTTACGTTCCGCTATTTCGGTGGCATGGCTGATAAATTTCAAGGCGATGTGATCCCTGTAGAAAGCGGCTTCCTAAATTATACCCTACGCCAACCCATTGGCATTGTCGGGCAAATCGTTCCTTGGAACTTCCCTTTGATGTTCACCAGTTGGAAAATGGGCCCTGCACTAGCTGCTGGAAACTGCGTTATTCTTAAGCCGGCTGAAATTACACCACTCAGTACCCTCAAGATTGCTGAGTTGATGAAAGAAGTCGGCTTCCCCGACGGGGTGGTCAACATCGTCCCCGGCTATGGTCAGAGTGCTGGCCAACGCATTGTTGATCACCCCGACATTCATAAAGTTGCGTTTACAGGGTCAACCCCTGTGGGCAAACATATTGCACGTTCGGCTGCTGATAACCTGAAGAAGCTTCAACTGGAGCTTGGTGGTAAAGGCGCAAATATTGTCTTTGACGATGCCAATATCAACGCCGCTGTTGGTGGTGCGGCTTTTGCCATTTTCCATAACCAGGGCCAAGCCTGTATCGCGGGTTCTCGCCTTATTTTGCATGAAGATATTGCAGATGAGTTTCTGGAAAAATTCGTTTCGTTGGCCAAATCCATCAAGCTGGGTGATCCACGTGTGGATGGCACTGAAATGGGGCCCTTAACATCAAAAATGCATCAAGAACGCGTTTTGGAATATTGCCAGATTGCCAAAGATGAAGGTGGTGAAATCCTTTGTGGTGGTAAAGCGCCTACTGATCCTGCACTTGCAGATGGTTGTTATGTGGAACCAACCATCGTGCGTGCAAAACCAGGCGATCGCGTATGTCATGAAGAAGTCTTTGGCCCGTTTGTGGCGGTAACGACCTTTAAGACAGACGAAGAAGTCATGGAAATCGCCAATTCAACTGAATATGGCTTAGGTGGTGGTCTTTGGACAACCAACCTGCAACGTGCCCATAAAGTCGCTGAAAACATGATCGCCGGTATGGTTTGGATCAACTGTTACAAGCGGGTTAATCCCGGTTCTCCATTTGGCGGTGTTGGTCAGTCCGGCTATGGCCGTGAAATGGGCTTTGAAGTGATGCGTGAATACACTCAGGTGAAGTCAATCTGGGTGAATGTCGATGCCGAAATTCCACCATATTACAAGAGGTAAGGTAAGATGGCTGAATTTTTATCTTTAAAAGAAGCAGTAGCAAAATACGTACAAGATGGTGATACGCTTGCCATGGAAGGGTTCACACATTTGATCCCCCATGCCGCAGGTCAAGAGATCATTCGCCAAGGTAAAAAAGACCTGACATTGATCCGTATGACACCGGATTTAATCTACGATCAATTGATCGGTATGGGGGTTGCCAAGAAACTGGTGTTTTCTTGGGGCGGTAATCCGGGGGTGGGTTCTCTTCATCGTTTACGTGATGCCTATGAAAAATCATGGCCGCGCAAACTTGAAATTGAAGAACATTCCCATGCGGCGATGGCGTCGGCTTATGAAGCCGGGGCAGCCAATATGCCGTTTGCTGTGATCAATGGTTATTTGGGAACGGATTATCCCAAGGTGAACAAAAATATTCGCTCGATTACGTGTCCGTTTACGGGCAAAGAATTCTCAGCGGTTCCCTCAGTTCGACCTGATGTTGCTGTGATCCACGCCCAACGCGCAGATCGTCGCGGTAACGTTCATATTTCCGGCATTGTAGGTGTTCAAAAAGAAGCCGTCATGGCTGCGAAACATTCCATCGTAACGGTGGAAGAAATCGTAGATGAGTTGGATACAGCAAAAACAAATTCATTTGTGCTGCCTCGCTTTGTCGTTGGGGCCATTTGTGAAGTGCCCAGTGGCTCATTTCCTTCATATGCCCATGGGTATACCACCCGAAACAACGCTTTTTACAAAGTGTGGGATGAGATTGCACGGGACCGTGAAAGCTTCACCCAATGGATGAAAGCATATGTCCTCGATGTTCCTGATTGGAATGCAACTTACGAAAAACTAAAGGAGGACGGTTATGTCTGAGTATACCCCAGATGAGATTATGACCATCACAGCAGCACGTATGTTGCAAAATGACCATGTGTGTTTTGTCGGCATTGGTATGCCAAGTGCAGCTGCAAATGTGGCGCGTCTTTCCCATGCACCCGATGTGGCTTTGATTTATGAATCTGGCACGGTTGCAACAAAACCGGATGTTCTACCACTTTCCATTGGGGATGGAGAATTGGCTGAAACAGCGCGTGCGGTTGTATCTGTGCCGGAAATGTTTCGCTACTGGCTACAAGGCGGCAAGATTGATGTCGGTTTCCTTGGTGCTGCCCAAATTGATAAATACGGCAACATCAACACCACCACCATCGGGGACTATGATCACCCGAAAGTCCGTCTCCCCGGTGGTGGTGGTGCCCCTGAAATTGCAACACAGGCCGGTGAAATTTTTATCATCATTCGTCAATCCCATCGTGGGTTTGTGGAAAAGCTCGATTTCGTCACATCGGTTGGACAATACAAAGGCGGCAACAGCCGTGATGCGCTTGGCATCCCCGGTAAAGGACCAACTGTGATTGTGACCGATCTTGGGGTTCTCAAGCTTCACCCTGAAAGTCGTGAATTCATCATGACAACTCTGCACCCTGGTGTGAGTAAAGAGCAATGTTCTGCGGCCACAGGTTGGGAGCTGAAATTTGCTGATGAAATGGATGAAACCATTCCACCAAGCGACGACGAATTGAAAATTTTGCGTGATTTGAATGCACGCACAGCAAAAGCACATGAAGGAAAATAACCATGCATGATTTTATTTATAATGCATTGCCGGGCAAAGTCGTTTTTGGTTGCGGCAAGCTGGCCTCCGTTAAAGAAGAAGTTGCTGCAATGAATTCGGGTAAAGCCCTTGTTCTTTGTACACCTGAACAACGCGAACTGGCTGAACAGGTCTCCGATCTCTTAGGGGAACTTTCTGCAGGTGTTTATGACAAAGCCGTGATGCACGTGCCTATTGAGACAGCCCATGCAGGTGGTGATGAAGCCAGTCGTGTGAAAGCAGGTTGTACCGTTGCTGTGGGTGGGGGCTCCACCATCGGTCTGGCAAAAGCCATTGCTTTACATCAAGGTTTACCCATTCTTGCTATCCCGACCACATATGCAGGTTCAGAAATGACACCAGTGTGGGGGATTACAAAGGATGGCATTAAAACGACCGGGCGAGATCAAAACGTTCTTCCCGAAACGGTTATTTACGACCCGGAACTGGTGACATCCCTTCCCGGGTTTATCACAGGACCAAGTGGCTTAAATGCCATCGCACACTGTGTTGAAGCACTTTATGCTGAAAATGCCAATCCAATCATTTCCATGTTGGCGGAAGAAGGCATTCGGGCGATCGCACGCAGTCTGGAAACAGCGGTCAATGAACCTGAAAATCTGGATGCGCGTTCTGACACACTTTATGGCGCATGGCTGGCTGGGGCCTCACTCGGGGCTGTGGGAATGTCTTTGCACCACAAACTTTGTCACACGCTGGGTGGCAGTTTCAATTTGCCACATGCAGAAGTCCATTCCATCGTGATTGCCTATGCAACCGCTTACAACACACCAAATGCGCAAGATGCCATTCAACGTGTAGCGCGCGCTATGGGCTGCGACAAACCAGAAGATGCCCCAAAAGCACTGCATCAGCTTGTAAAAGCGGTGTGTAACAAAACCTCACTTAAAGAACTCGGTATGACGGAAGAAGACCTGGATAAGGCCGCCGATATTGCTGCGAGTAACCCTTACTACAATCCACGCCCCGTTACCCGTGAAGGCATGCGTGCCTTGTTGGGTGATGCCTTTGATGGGCGTGAACCTTCTGTTGCTTAAAACATTCGTTTCGAAAATTTACAGGGAGTAATTCAATGTCGAAACCTAACTTCTCACTATCACGTCGTAACCTGCTTAAAGGTGCTGGTGCTGTTGCAGGTGTGGCTGCAGCATCAACACTGGGCTCTAGTGTTGCATTTGCAGCCCCTAAAACCATCAAAATTGGTTACGTGACACCCAAAACAGGCCCGCTTGCGCCATTTGCGGAGGCTGATGAGTTTGTTATCGGTCAAATGCGTGAATTGTTTAAAGGTGGTCTTGATATCAACGGGACAAAACATCCGATTGAGATCATTGTTAAAGACAGTCAATCCAGCCCAAACCGTGCAGCGGATGTGGCGTCTGAGTTGATTTTAAATGATGAAGTCAACTTGATGCTGGTGGCGTCTACGCCTGAAACAACAAACCCGGTTTCTGATCAATGTGAGCTAAATGAAGTGCCTTGCATCTCAACAGTGGCTCCATGGCAGCCTTGGTTCTTTACGCGTGGTGGTAAGCCGGAAACAGGTTTTGATTGGACATATCACTTCTTCTGGGGGTTGGAAGATATCATCAGTGTCTTTAATGACATGTGGAGCTCACCAACTATTTCTCACAATAAAGTCGTGGGTGGTCTCTGGCCTAATGATGGTGATGGCAATGCGTGGGGTGATGGTAAAATTGGCTTTCCCCCAGTACTTGAGAAATCGGGTTATAAAATTGTAGATCCCGGTCGCTATCAAAACCTGACGGATGATTTTTCCGCGCAAATTTCTGCTTATAAAAAGGCAGGTGCTGAGATCGTGACAGGTGTGCCGATTCCACCAGATTTTACAACATTTTGGACACAGGCTGCACAACAAGGTTTTAAGCCAAAGATTGTAACGGCTGGTAAAGCGCTGCTCTTCCCCGTCGGTTTAGAGGCATTAGGCGATAAGGGGCATAACCTTTCTTGTGAAGTTTGGTGGTCACCAAGTCATCCATTTATTTCAACCCTAACCCAGCAGTCAGCACAAAATATTGCGGATGATTTCACAAAGGCAACAGGCAAGCAATGGACCCAACCAATTGGTTTTGCGCATGCTTTGTTTGAAATTGCCACTGACGTTTTGAAGCGTACGCAAGATCTGGACAGTAATGAGTCAGTGCGTGATGCGGTGGCTTCAACCAATCTTGAAACATTGGTTGGTCGTGTGAAATGGGGCGGGAACGGTCCGTTCAAAAACGTTGCGAAAACACCTTTGGTGGGCGGTCAATGGCGCCATCAAGGTAACGCGAAATACGAACTTGAAATTGTTTCCAACAAAGGCGCTGAGATGATCTCAACTCAGGGCATTTTGGAACCGATTATGTAATTGAAAGAATGCGGGCGGCGTTAAAATAAAAATAGCCGTCCGCACCTCTCGGGAGGCCAATTTGTCTACTTTATTAAGTTTGGAAAATGTATCCAAAAGTTATGGATCATTAAAGGTGACGGACGATTTGTCGTTCAGCCTGAATAAAGGTGAAGCCCTGGGTGTAATCGGTCCAAACGGGGCTGGTAAAAGCACCATGTTTAACCTGATTACAGGTGATGTGAACCCGGATGTTGGGAATATTACCTTTGATGGGCAAAGTATTGTCGGGATTGCCCCTGCCAATCGGTGTCATTTGGGGATTGGCCGTTCCTATCAAATTCCACACCCCTTTGTGGGGATGACAGTCTTTGAAAACCTGTTGGTTGGTGGATCGTTCGGTGCAGGTATGGCTGAAAGTGAAGCTTATGATTTATGTGTTGAGACATTAGAACGCACAGGTCTTCTTGCCAAAGCTAACCAAACAGCAGGTAGCTTGAGTTTGCTGGACCGCAAACGTCTTGAATTGGCCCGCGCGTTAAGCACAAAACCTAATCTTTTACTTCTGGATGAAATCGCGGGCGGTTTAACCGAGCATGAAGTCCATGAACTAATTGAAACTATTAACGAAATTCGTCTTGAAGGCGTTTCCATTATTTGGATTGAACATATTGTTCATGCGCTTTTGGCTGTGGTTGACCGCCTGATTGCCATCAATTTTGGGCAACTTCTGACACAAGGCGATCCTGCAAGCGTTATGGCCAGTCCTGAAGTGCAGGAAGTTTATATGGGGATGAGTGAAGAATGACCCTATTAACCACACACAATCTTGAATCTTATTATGGTGACTTTCAGGCCCTGTTTGGTGTCGATGTGACCATTAATGAAGGTGAAACAATCGCTATTATTGGTTCCAATGGTGCTGGTAAATCAACGTTTTTGCGGACCTTGACCGGGCTGCTCTCATCACCAACAGATAGTATTGTTTTTGATGGAGAAGCCATTGGGGGTATCGCGGCCAATGAAATCGTTGGTAAAGGCCTTGCCATGGTGCCGGAAGGTCGACGTTTATTTCCAAGTCTTTCAGTCGAAGAAAACCTGATTATCGGGGGCTATTCAGAACGCCCTGGTCCTTGGACAATTGAAAGAATTTTTGATCTGTTCCCCATTTTGAAGGAAAGACGGAACCATCCGGGTACCGCTTTATCCGGTGGGCAGCAACAGATGGTCGCCATTGGTCGCGCCTTAATGTCCAATCCGAAGCTTTTACTGTGCGACGAAATCTCACTTGGTCTGGCCCCGATTATCATCAAAGACATCTATGAATGTCTGCCCGGAATTATGGCTGAAGGCACGTCCGTTCTTGTTGTGGAACAGGACATTAACCAAGCGTTATCCGTGTCTGATCGAATTTATTGTTTCCAGGAAGGTAAAATTTCTTTGGAAGGGGCACCTGGTGAGTTGAGCCGTGATCAAATTTCAGCAGCTTATTTTGGAGTGTAAAACATGATTGAATTAGTGAATACAGTCATACAAGGTTTGCTGCTTGGTGGATTATATGCACTGTTTGCCGCCGGTCTCTCCTTGGCCTTTGGTGTCATGCGCCTTGTAAATATTGCCCATGGTGATTTGATTATTCTATCTGCTTTTCTTGGGTATGCTATCGTCGAACCGCTTGGGTTAAATCCGTTTTGGGTGTTGATTGTGATTGTCCCAGTGATGGGGGCAATTGGGTATGTTCTGCAACGGTTTGTATTGAATAAGACCTTGGGGGATGACATTTTACCACCCTTGTTGGTGACATTTGGCCTTTCCATCATCATACAAAATACGTTGTTGCAAACATTTTCAGCGGACTCACGTGGTTTAAATGCCGGTGACATTGAAACCGCGAGTGTGACAATAGGCTCCATTTCCCTTGGTGTGTACCCACTGTTGGTTCTTTTTACAGCAGTTGCTGTGATCGGTGGTTTGCAATACCTCTTTAACCACACGTCAATAGGTCGCGCGTTTCGTGCCACATCTGATGATCAGAGTACGGCACAGCTTATGGGTATCGATAATAAGCATATTTATGGCCTTGCAATGGCAATTGCCATGGGGATTGTGGCGATCGCAGGGATCTATCTGGCGATCCGTACAAACTTTGACCCAACAGTAGGTCCCGGTCGTCTCCTTTACGCTTTTGAAGCCGTCATTATTGGTGGCCTTGGTTCCTTTTGGGGCACCTTGGCTGGCGGCATGATCTTGGGCGTTTCTCAAGCTATCGGTTTTGCAATAGACCCGGGTTGGGGGATTTTAACGGGGCATCTGGTTTTTCTTGCTGTTCTGGTTGTGAAGCCAAACGGCCTTTTCCCAAAAACGATTGATCGATAGGAGCGGATACAATGACAACGCAAGTAACAAGTTATCGTGTGGAACGCTCTACCAAAGCAAGCCATATCGGAACCTTTATTTTTATCGCGATCGCGGTTGCATTGATTTCAATGCCGTGGTGGGGTTCTCGCGGTGACATGCGCACCATTACAGAATTTCTGTATATTCTCGCTTTGGCACAAATGTGGAACCTGTTGGCAGGATATGGTGGCCTGGTATCCGTCGGACAACAGGCCTTTGTCGGTCTGGGCGGTTATGCCATGGTGGTTTTCTCGCTCAAAATGGGACTGAATGTTTTTGCCTCCATTTTCTTAGGCGGTCTCGTCGCCATGGTTCTGGCGATCCCGACTGCGGCTGTCGTCTTTCGCTTGCGCGGGGCCTATTTTGCCATCGGTACATGGGTGGTTGCTGAAGTCTTTAGATTGCTTCTTGCCAACACGACCTGGCTGGGTGGCGGTTCTGGTGTGTCAATCACGTCCGCTGTGAAAGGGATTTCGCGCTGGTATCGCGAAAGCATCATCTTTTGGATTGCCATTGCCATCGGTCTGGGCTCAATCTTGTTAGTCTATACGCTTTTGCGATCACGTTACGGTCTTGCCTTAACAGCTGTGCGTGACAGTGAAGCGGCCTCTGAAAGCCTGGGCGTGCGTGTGCCAAAGGTGAAATGGTTTGTTTATCTCGCTTCTGCCTTTGGCTGTGGTGTTGCCGGGGCACTTATTTTTGTCACCAAACTTCGTATTTCACCCGATGCTGCTTTTTCGATTGATTGGACAGCCGCCATGTTTTTCATCGTTGTAATCGGTGGAATTGGCACCATTGAGGGGCCGATTATCGGGGCGTTGATTTATTTTGTGTTACGTGAATTTTTGGATGACTTCGGGTCTTGGTACCTCATCGTTTTGGGGCTTGTCTCTGTCATTTTGATGTTGAAAGCACCGAAAGGCGTTTGGGGCGTAATCGCTGACAAATGGGATATTCGATTTTTCCCTGTTCAACGCCGCCTGAAATTTGAAGAGAAGGGAGATAAGTCATGAGAACGACAATAAAAGTATTGGCCCGTGAACACCTCGCTCTCAATGGAATTGCCCGAATTTTGAAAATTGATGCCAACTTGATCCGAGACGGTAAAGTCGTATCGCACGAATTGTTGGATGATATTGTTACTTATATTCGTGAGTTTCCAAATAAAATTCATCATCCCAAAGAAGAAAACTTCCTTTTTAAGGCCATGCGGGAACGTTCAGAAGAAACCCATGAGGTTTTAGATCATCTTTATGAAGAACATGAACGTGAATATGAGATGATCGAATATTTCTCAAAGGCTTTGGCAGATTATAAGGTCAATCCACGCAAAGAGGCGAAAGTCTTTGCCCAGATAGCTATTGAATATGCCGAGTTTCTGGAAGGTCATATTCGCTATGAAAATAGCAATGCTTTTCCCTTGGCCAATGCTGTTTTGACAGAAGAAGACTGGGAAAAAATTGATGTAGCTTTTGCGGATAATAAAGATCCGATTTCAAATCCAGATGAGATGAAGAAATTTGCAGACCTACATCATCGTATCATGGACCTAGGTCTTCCCCCCTTTGATATCAAACATAAAGACAGGACTTAAAGAGATGACTGAAGCATTTATCTGTGACCCCATTCGTACAGCTATCGGTCGTTATGGTGGAACGCTTTCTGCAATACGTGCCGATGACTTAGGTGCTGTCCCTTTAAAGGCACTTAAAGAGCGCAATAAAAATGTTGATTGGGCCTCCATTGAAGAAGTGGTGTTTGGTTGTGCCAATCAGGCAGGTGAAGACAATCGCAATGTCGCACGCATGTCGACGCTATTGGCAGATTTACCGAACTGTATTCCCGGAACAACTGTCAATCGCTTATGTGGCTCGGGTATGGACGCGGTTGGTATCGCAGCGCGTGCAGTCAAATCCGGTGAAGTGGAACTGACCATAGCCGGTGGTGTGGAAAGTATGTCACGTGCACCTTTTGTCATGCCCAAGGCAAATACCGCGTTTTCACGTGCCAATGAAGTGCATGACACAACAATCGGTTGGCGTTTTGTAAATAAGCGGATGAAAGAGCTTTACGGTGTGGATTCAATGCCGGAAACGGCAGAAAACGTCGCTGAAGATTTCAATATCTCTCGTGAAGACCAAGATCTTTTTGCATTTCGTTCACAAGAAAAATGTGCAGCAGCCCAAAAAGCAGGTGTGTTTGATGATGAAATCGTGCCCGTGACCATCCCTCAACGCCGTGCAGAAGCGATTGTCTTTGATAAAGATGAACACCCGCGCCCTTCGACCCTAGAAACCCTAGCTGGTTTGCGTGCCCCGTTTCGTGCAGGTGGTTCGGTAACTGCCGGGAATGCATCAGGCGTGAATGACGGGGCCTGTGCCATGTTTGTGGCCTCAGAAAGTGCAGTTGATCGCAACGGCTTGAAACCACTAGCGCGTATAGTCGGTATGGCAACTGCAGGGGTGGCACCACGTATTATGGGGTTTGGTCCAGCACCTGCGACAAAGCGTGTGCTGGCAAAAACACAAATGACGCTTCAACAGATGGATGTGATTGAACTGAACGAGGCCTTTGCATCTCAGGGGCTTGCAACGTTGCGTGATCTTGGTTTGGCTGATGATGACCCGCGCGTTAATCCAAATGGCGGGGCGATTGCACTGGGACACCCTTTGGGTATGTCAGGTGCTCGTTTGGTTACAACAGCCACACGTCAACTTCATCGTACAGGTGGTAAATATGCCTTGTGCACTATGTGTATTGGTGTTGGTCAAGGCATCGCAATGATTATTGAGAAGGTATAAGGCTATGGTTCAATTCACAGCTGAAAGTCATTTAAAAGAAGCCGTAAAGCGTCTTCAAAATAGTGAAAACCCGCGTCTCAAAGAGGTCATGACAGCCTTTAGCAAGCATATGTTTGCTTTTATTAATGAAGTTCAGCCAAGCGAAGAAGAGTGGATGACAGGGATACAGTTTCTAACGGAACTTGGACAGACCTGTAATGATGTTCGCCAAGAATGGATTTTATTCTCTGATGCGTTTGGGGTGACTATGTTGATGGATTATATCAACCATCACAAAGAACAAGGTTCGACAGAAAGTTCGGTTCTTGGCCCGTTTTACCGTGAAAGAGCACCGGTTTATGAAAAAGGTGACAGTATTTCGCAGGATCATGTTGGTGAGGAGACTCTTTTGCGCGGTCGTGTGACAGATCGTTCGGGTAAACCTATTGTCGGGGCATCTTTGGACGTTTGGCAAACAGCTCCTAATGGCATGTATGAAGTACAGGATGAAAACCAACCGGATTTCAATTTACGTGGTTTGTTTAAAACAGATGAAAATGGTGAATATGAAATCAGAACAGTTAAACCCGTAAGTTACCCGATCCCTGATGATGGTCCTGTAGGCAAGTTGTTGGGTGCTGTAGGCCGTCACCCTTATCGGCCTGCACATATTCATTTCATTGTGAATGCAGCTGGCAAGAAACCAATTATCACACAGTTGTTTACCAAGGGTGATGAATATCTGAGTTCAGATGCTGTCTTTGGGGTGAAAGACAGTCTGGTTGTTGACTATGTCCAAAAGGAAGATGGCTATCAGGTCGAATATGATTTCGTTCTAGAGGACATGTAATCATGGCTTACTTTGTTGTCTTTGGAACCGATAAAGAAGGTGTGATCGATAAGAGATTGGAAACACGCCCTGTACATCGACAATATCTGCGAGATCATGGCATGGAGGGGCTTAAGGTCATCATTGGCGGCCCCACCATCGATAAGAGTGCTGAACAAATGAACGGCACCATGTTGGTTGTGGAAGCTGACACCCTTCAACAGGTGGAAACATTTGTCGCAAATGATCCCTACTGTAAAGGGGGTGTTTTTGAAACATTACTGATCAGGCCGTGGAATTGGGGACTAGGGCGACCAGAAGAACTCCACAAGGATTAGAGACATGAAAGATAATGTACAAAGTGCCGTACAACAAATTGCACAAGATGTTGGTTCCCTCGCAATTGAGGTGGTCGATGTAGCGGCAAATGTGGATATGGTCAGTAACAGGGTAGCCAGTCAGGTTGAAGGCTTCAAAACATTGGAAACAGCTACGCGCGAGGTTGTGGGCTCAAATGTAGAAATTGCGGGTTCATCAATCCGCCTTCAAGAAGAGACATCCCAGCGCAAAATAGAAATAGAAGATACAAAACATACGGCACAAGCCTCTTTAGATGAAATCCGTCAGTTGATTGAGGAAGTTTCCGGCATCAATGGTGAGATGGGTGAACTGAATGAAGCCCTCGATACAGTTGGGAAGGTTGCTAAAGAAATTTCAATAATTGCCAGTCAGACAAAATTACTAGCGCTCAATGCGACAATTGAAGCTGCACGTGCTGGGAAACTGGGGAAAGGATTTGCCGTTGTTGCTGATGAAGTAAAGGCACTGGCAGGGCAAACGGAAACAGCAACAGATCAAATCGCGGAATCCTTAAAAGCCTTAACCGAGACTATTTATTCTGTGGGCAAACGCAGTGCAGCCAGTGTGGATACAGCACGTTCAGTGCAAGTCGGGGCACAGAGTATTGGTGGTGCCTTTGAACAGGTTGATCAAATGATTGAATCCCTTGATGGGGGGCTTGATGAAATTGTCTCCAGTACAAATAGAATTGAAACACAATGTTCCCATCTGGATGAAACCGTTATTGATTTATCCAAGGGAGTTGAACAGTCCCAACAGAATTTAGAACAGGCAAATGTCAGGCTTAATTTATTAAAAGGGTTAAGTGAGGATTTGGTCGGCGAAGTCGCTGAAATTGATGTGGAAACAAATGATACGACTTACATTCAACTTGCACAGAAAACAGCAAATCGTATTTCTGAACTGTTTGAGCAAGGCCTTGAGGCTGGGCATATAAAAGAGGCGGCCTTATTTGATAGAAACCATCAGCCCGTTTTGGGGTCCAACCCAAAACAATTTACGACCCCCGCATTGCCTTTTTATGAGCGGGTTTTGCCTGATATTCAGGAAGAAGTCTTTGCCTCAGCCCCTGAAATTGCGGCTTGCATTGCAGTGGATACAAAAGGCTATTTGCCCGTTCATAATAAACAGTTTTGTAACCCGCAGCGGCCTCATGACCCTGAATGGAACCAGGCCCATTGTCGTAACAAAATGTTCTTTAATGATACTGTAGGCCTTAAAGCGGCGCAGTCTCAAAAGAGTTTTCTTTTACAGGTTTATCGTCGGGATTTAGGGAATGGACAATCAACTATGTTGAAAAGTTTGTCTGCGCCCATTTTTGTTAAAGGGAAACATTGGGGTGCGTTACGTGTGGGATACAAGGTGGAGTAAAGGGCATGGAATGGAAAAAACACCCTTTTGCTCCCCGAACAGGTGAAACCCTATGTCATATTAATGAGCTTGAAGACGGTAATGTGACCCCGTTCAGTTTTGGCGAGGGTAAAGAAGCCTTCTCCATGGTTGTTTATAAACGTGAAGAGATGATCCGTGCGTACTGGAACCTTTGTCCTCATTTTCGCATTCCTCTTAACAAGCCGGGCGGTGGCATTCTTCTTTATAACGATGTTCTGTGGTGCGTACATCACTCTGCAGAGTTCAGGGTTGAGGATGGGCATTGTTTTAGCGGGCCTTGTCAAAGTGGGGCCTTGGAAAGGATTGATTTAGAACAGATTGATGGCGAACTAAAAATTGTCTGAATTAGATATTCTGCACATAAGTCCAGCGGGAAGAGGGTGATGCAGGTTCGAAAGGAACGAACCATGAGAAAAATAATAAATTACTCAGTTATATGTACCATATATTGTTTAGCATTCCTGTCTCCTGTGGTTGCACAGGAAAAAATGACAAGGGTGATTACAACTCATATGCCGCCCTATTCTATCAATGAAGGTTTTTTCAGAATTGGTGCGATTATGGATATCGTGCAGGAGATGCGTAAAATTGTCGGGCGCTCTTATCAGGTCGAATTTTTGCCCTGGAAACGCGCGCAGAAAGAAGTCATTGAGTTTGAGAGATCTAAAGGGAATGCGGTAATTTTCCCTCTGGGGAGAACGGCAAAAAGAGAAGAAGACTATCGTTGGATTGTGAAAATCATAACGGACCCGATTGCACTACATGCCGTTAAAAATATCCCAATTACATCATATGAAGATGTGAAAGACTTAAAGGTGGGTGTCTTGACCAGTAGCTCGGGTTTACAGTTGTTAAAAAAAGCCAAGTTCACAGATATCTATACATGCGCAAATGTGGTGATGTGCGCAAAGATGTTAAATGCAGGCCGTATTGATGTCTGGCTGGCGCCGGGGTTAGTCGCACCTTATGTCTTTGACAAGCTTGAGATGAATATTGATCGGCTGAAATATGGGTATGTTCTGAAATATATGGACTTTTATTTGGCCGGAGCAAAAGAAATGCCAGATAACAAAGTACTTTTATGGCTTAAGGCATACGACCTATTAAAGGCGCAGGGGCGTATAGAACAAATTTTGGAAAACTATCAGTATACAGGATATTGAGGTGTTGAATATGTGGGATAAAAGATACGCGAGGGAACAGTTTCAATATGGATTGAAACCAAACCAGTTTCTGGAAGAGCAAAGTCATTTTTTATCCCCAAAACGTCAAATACTTGCGGTGGCAGATGGTGAGGGGCGAAATGGTGTCTGGCTGGCTGAGCAAGGCCATCGTGTTTTATCGGTTGATGGTTCAAAAGTAGCCACAGAGAAAGCGCAGAAACTGGCAGTGGAGCGCGAGGTGATTATGGCGACCCAATGTACGGATTTATATCATTGGGGCTGGCCTGAAAATCAATATGACTGTGTGGTAAGTATTTATTTTCATATGCAGTCTTCACAAAGACAGCGACTTCATCGAAATATGGTTCGGGCTTTACGGCCCAATGGATTAATTATTTTGGAAGCTTTTTCAAAGGATCAATATGGTCGCGATAGTGGTGGTCCGCCTGACCAAGATTGGCTTTACAGCGTTGACGAGCTGCGAGAAGACTTTAAAGACCTCCAGCTTGAATGTCTTGAAGAAGTGGAAACGACCCTCGACGAAGGGCCTTTACATTGCGGAAAAGCGAGTGTTGTCCGCTTGATTGGAATGAAATGTAGTAGTCGCGATGTGTTCTGACACGTACCCACTTTGATGCGGTGACTGTCAGACCGGATCGGAACTATTCCAATTTAGCCTACAAACTTTACCTACCATATTTGATTTTCTCTGAAATCTTACAACTCCCAACGATTAAAATCATTAAATTGCAAAAGAAGCGGTAGGCCCTCACTGATTGGGTCAACTTTAAGGGCATGTCCTTTAGCCCATTCTATCCATTCCAAAACACGTTCAGGATTTTCGTAGTCATTTGTAGCAAGTTTTTCTTCAACATCTTGAACAAAGTCCATAATCTCTCGACTTAGCTTACGTTTCTCAAGCATGGAAGTAAGAGCTTCTATTCGCTTATTCTCAAGTGAATTTATGCGGCGTTGTTCCGCTTCGCGTTTTTGACGTTCTTCACTTTCTCTCTTCCAACGTTCACGCTCGGCCCTTCTTTCTTTAACCGCAGCAGCACAGCTTGCCAGGCTTTCAAGAATCGGATTGATTAGTTTCTCAATTCGTTGAACTTTGCCATCACCAAAAGTGCGGCGAATACCGTTACAGGCATAATCATCCTTATGAATTTTGACCTGCAGTTTCCCGTTTGGAATGTAATCCCATTCTGGTGGGTTTGGTTTTGGTGTCCAAGGTACGCTATGCCAGTTATATCTGCGACGTTCTTGTTGCTTTTCCCATTTTTTAAGAGCAGCAAGTTCTTTTTCTGTCGGAAGATGCTCTCGGCGTGTAGTTTGCTCCACAACACTGAATGAAAGAGACTCCTCATCTACATAAAACACTAGGGCATTGTCGCCTTTAACGATTTTGTATTTACGTTCTTCTGAGGCTTTATGCAAAGTATTGAGAAAAGTAATCGTACGATCAATGCTTTCAGTTCCAATAGACAAGTCAAACAGGTCTGAGCCGGAAATTTTGATAAGTTCATCAGACGATACCCTCAAACTTCTCAATTTCTTGCGGGAACGTTCAACTTTGGGAAACAAGTCTGTAGGATCTGTTTCAACAGTGACTTCTGTTTCTTGTTTTTGAGAAACTTTTTTGGCTTCTTCTTGTGCCTTTTTAACTGGCTCTGGTAATTTGTTGAAAGCGCTGCCGTAAATTCTGATGCGGTTTACAGAAGGATCTTTCACTTCTCTAAAATGTGTTTTCTTGACCTTCTTACCCGCTGCAACCTTGGCCCAATAGCCTCTGCCGGGTACTGGAATACGGTGCTTGTCACAGATTTGTTTAAGTCCAACATCTGATATTCCATATTCAGCAGCAAGCTTGGTCATTGGCATAGACCAAACTTTATCGAAAAGTTCTTTTCTGGTTAATTCTTTAACCATTATCCCTGTTCCCTCAAAATAAATTCCCTGTTTTATTTTTAGGGGAAATTGCCAAAAAGGCTATGCTTTTACTGGGGTTAAGGAGTTCTTTTCTGTGATTTTAGCGGAAAAAACGTAAAAATTCCCTATATTTTCCCTGTTAAACAGAGAAATTCGAGACTGGTTCGGCTCAGACTGGCTCCACCGCCATTGATTTGAGATAGCTCGTTGAAAACATTATATGTTTTCCGAGCTATTTTCATTTGGGGTACAAAATGGGGTACAAGTTAGTTTGTACTTTGTACCCCATATCAAAATTTATCTAAGAATACCTACACCCTCACTGCACTAGGAGCATATCACCAGCGCAGACTGAGTGAGCGGTTGACGCGTAAGTAAGCTTAAACACAAGCGCAGCGCAGTGTTTAAGCGTTACGCGGCAGGTCGTGAACGAGGGATAGGACTGGTGATAGGCTCCGGTATAAAAACTATTTTAAAACCCACTCAATGCCTAAGGACTGTTAAAGGTCATGCCTTATAGATGCGGTTCAAACTATGTTTGAACCTCTGCCCTTCGGCGAGAATGGGGTTAGCAACGGAAAGAATGTTCGCGTGGAGTCAGTTAAGATGCTTCAGAACTACGAGTCAGGCGCAGCCCTGATAAGGGTGAGCATGGCGACTATGGTAGATTCAGATAAGGATGGCACGGAACATTCTTGTAGGCGCGAGGGGCAACGCCCCTTAGCCTGCGGTCTAAGTAGGAATGAAAAAACAAAAAAGGTACACCCCACCCGTAGCATCGTTTACATTCAGTGAACTTAGGGACACCGGTGGGAAGTCAGTCAGACTGTTATCGTTAATGCCCTGACGTATTTTTTGTTCATTTTATGTGTTGGCTAATGCAAATGTATAATGGCCTTATCTCTTTGTATTAAGTGTCTAAACGTATATAAGCCTTTCGTAAATCTTGATAATATTCTTATAATTATAAAGGTGTACTTGCTTGAGATTATTATGCTTGATGATAAAGATAAAGATAAAGATGAACTTAGGTTAGTTGGTAACGCCTACTTAAAAGTCATTAAAGAAAGTGTCTGCATCCCTTGTGTTGCTGAAGGCAACAATCATAAACCTGTAGATTTTGATAATGTTCTTGAATGTCAGTGTTCATGTAAAAAGGTAGAGCAAACATTAGAAGCAGCTAGAGGGCTTCTTGAGGTTGCAAAAGAGTAGTAACAGAACTGTGCTTATTCTTATTTGTCCAGCTTGCAATGTTTATGGGGTGATGGCTTCTATAGGTAATGAGTCCCACAAAGCCGTTTAAGGAGGCTCTATGAGTCTTTAGGTGTTGTGGTGTAAACGTGCTGGAATTTTAGCTAGATGATTCTGGTGAGCCTCTGAGGGCTTTCTTTGCATCGGAAAGGCATCTGATCATTGACTGATGTGTTGTAATATTGGTCTGTGTCAAGCTGCTGAAGGTTCAGAAGGTATTTCGCAACTCTAGTTGTGTAATGTTGAAAAATATAAAGGATCCCGAAGGATCCTGTTAATTAATCAGAAAGTTGAGCAATGGCTTTGGCCAGCTGTTCTTCAGTTACATTACGCTGCTTAAGTAAATCAGCTGTATTAGCAACATAGTCGATGGCTGCTTGATTACGGGCCTCTAGCGTTGAAGCTCTAACAGTCTGAGCGATGTCATTGACCCCACCAAGGGTGGTTAAAGCTGCATCTGTGGCTTTATCTACCGCGCCTAATGCACGAGTTGTAGAAGTGCCGAGTACGTTAAAGAATTTCATGTTGTGCGTTCCTTTAGATAATTGGTCTAATTCCCAGTTAGAACGCAGTGACTGTGTAAAAGATTGTTATCAGTACCATAGGGGGGGGTGGCAAGCCCCTAGTATTGTAGACACGTGATAGTGTTATAAATGACACTAAACATGAGGTGCTTATTATGAGT
>NZ_FLYE01000007.1 GCF_900093605.1 Candidatus Terasakiella magnetica | reverse complement strand
TTGATGCCTTATTGAAATATGGTGTTGATGAACGCGACATCTATAAAGAGAAAGAGTCAGGTGTTAAGCGTGAACGCCCAGAACTCAACAAAGTTCTTGAACTGCTTCGTGAGGGAGACACGCTTTGTGTATATCGCTTGGATCGCCTTGCAAGATCAACACGACACATGTTGGAAATTAGCGAACTAATTGATGCCAAGGGTGCGAACCTCATATCCATTCATGACCATGTTGATACAAAGTCAATTGGTGGGCGCTGCATATTCACTATCATGTCAGCCATAGCCAGTATGGAAAGGGAACTCTTAATTTCCAGAACACGTCATGGGCAGCAGGTCGCCCGTGACAATGGGGCCATATTCGGTCGCCCAGCGAAGCTAACGCCTGACTTGGTCAAACACATCCAACACGCCCACAAAGACCCTACGGTTACTGTAGCGGCTACCTTGAAACATCTGAATATCAGTAAGTCGTCGTATTACAATGCTTTGAAAATGTAAAAGCATCCAAAAAGTGCTTATCCATTTTATTGGTCTTTGTTGTGCGCCAGAGGTAGACCATAATGGCAACCAGACATTTGCTTAGACAAACGATCTGGGCAAGTGATGCCTTTTATAATTAGGAACCTATGACCTACAAAACCTTCTGGGCGCGCCATTTTCAAAGCCGCAAGGTTAACGCCTTGGGGCTTTGTTCTTTTGTGCAATATGTTTCAAAAATCAATATTTAAGCCGCATTCCCAAGATTGCATTGAAGCTTGAAGAATATTGGTCCCAGTTACGCTGGGATAATGGCGACATTCCTGCGGTAAAACTTTTAAAGCCACTTAATAAGTCTAGATCAACTGATTCTGTTAAAGAATCCGCAGCTTCAATCAGACAACAAACCGATTCATCTCATGCGTAATTGAGATCACTCGGTGGTAAACCTATTTACTCCTACAAAAAAGTTACGACAGTTCGACTGGATTTGACCCATAGTAGAAATTATCAAAAAAGTAATGTAGAAGTTAGCCTCTCCAAGAAATATTAAATTAGAATGGCTCTAACTTATAAAAAAATCTATAGTCATATTTCTCGATAATCTAGTTTGATGATCAGTCATTTTTTGCTCTAGATTCAGAAAAAACTGCTTACTGGTGATTATGTTATGCTGGATTTTGATAATAGTTATGCCCAACTCTCTGATTCCTTTTTCGAGAGGGTGGAACCAACACCCGTAAGCACTCCAACCTTGATAAAACTGAATAAAAAACTGAGCCTACAATTAGGGCTTGATCATGAAGATTTATCTCATAATAAAGCCGGGGAAATTTTTTCTGGAAATGGAATATTGCAAGGATCAGAGCCCCTCGCAATGGTTTATGCAGGGCATCAGTTTGCAGGCTGGAGACCCCAGTTAGGGGATGGTCGTGCAATTTTATTAGGTGAGGTCATTGATGTTTTTGGTGAGCGTCAAGATATTCAATTAAAGGGCTCTGGTCGGACACGTTTTTCTAGAACGGGCGATGGCAGGGCAGCCCTTGGCCCTGTTTTGCGCGAATATGTAATTAGTGAAGCCATGGCAGCCATGAATATTCCAACCACGCGCGCACTTGCTGTAGTGCTGACAGGTGAAGAAGTCTATCGCAAAACACCTCTTCCTGGCGCTATTCTAACTCGAGTTTCAAAAAGTCATATTCGGGTTGGAACGTTTCAGTATTTTGCCTCTCAGGGGGATTATTCATCCTTAAAAACTCTGGCTGATTATGTGATTAATAGGCACTACCCCGATTTAAAAGAAACAACGAACCCTTATCTTGGTTTGTTAGAGAAAGTGGTATCCACTCAAGCTTCGCTGATTTCAAAATGGATGGGGCTTGGGTTTATCCATGGTGTTATGAACACGGATAATGTTTTAATTTCTGGTCAAACTCTTGATTTCGGACCATGTGCATTTATGGATCATTATGATCCGACAACAGTATTTAGTTCCATTGATGTTATAGGGAGATACAGATATGAGAATCAACCATATATTGGACAATGTAACTGTACATATTTTGCCTCTAGCATCTTGTCATTGATTAGCACGAATGAAGAGAAAGCAAAAGAATGTGCAACGGCAGTGTTAAATACATATCAAGATCAATATAGGAAGGCATGGTCTATAGAACTCAATGAAAAAATTGGCCTGTCAGAGGTACGATTAGGGGATGAACAATTGGGCCAAGACTTGCTTGATATCATGGCCCATCATCAGCTCGATTTCACGCACACTTTCCGTAAATTAAGCAAGCTTAGTTCTCTTCGTTCTGCACAAGATGATCCAATTCTTCATGACTGGCTTATGAAATGGCGTTTTAGATTACAAACGCAACAGAGAAGTAGCAAAGCACGCCAAACGGCTATGAAAGCTAAAAACCCGGCCTATATCCCAAGGAACCATCAAATTGAAAACATGATTTCTTCTGCTCTAGAGGGGGATTTTGAACCATTTGATAGTTTAAATGCGGTGTTAGAGAAACCTTTTGAAGAACGCGAAGAATATTTAGGCTTTTTTCAGCCTCCTGCCAATAGAGACGAGGGATATAGGACTTTTTGTGGAACGTAATTTGACGGTTAAAAGTTTTTGATGAGATTATCTTGCCTTACTGGGAGAAAGTAATGACAACATCTACTTTGTATTATGTGCATGACCCAATGTGCAGTTGGTGTTGGGGACACCGTCCTCAATGGGAGCTTTTAAAAGAAGCCATAACAGATAGCGTTCAGGTAAAATATATTGTTGGTGGTTTGGCACCAGACAGTAATAACCCCATGCCATTGGCGCAACAACAGGCGATCGCAGGTTATTGGAAGAAGATTGAAGGATTACTTGGTACTCAGTTTAACTATGACTTTTGGACGCAAAATACGCCGCGAAGATCAACCTACCCAGCTTGCAGAGCTGTTATTGCCGCGCGGTGGCAAGAGGCAGAAGAAAAAATGATATTGGCCATACAAAAGGGATATTATTTAAGGGCGATGAACCCGTCAGATCAAGAAGTACATCTTCAATTGGCAGAGGAATTAGGGCTTGATACAGAGATATTTAAAGTGGATATCAATTCAGACCAACTAGAGCAAACCTTTGCTAAGGAACTACAGTTTGCACATAGCTTACCTATACATGGTTTCCCATCCATGGTTCTTGAACATCAAGGAGGAATACATATGATACCTCTTGACTACAAAGATTATCGTGGTGGTCTAGAGACAATAACTGAAATTATTTCTTAAGATGATTAACTCTCACGCGAACGTTCAATCTATCTCAATTTAGTCTTTAGCTGAATGAAAGGCTTCTGAGTCATCAATCATCATATGTGGGATTAAACGATCTTCCACCCATGTCAATAATTCGCGGCCCTTTTCATCATTAAAGCCAAGCAATTCCATTTGCCATACGTTCTGGAGTTCTGTGGCAAGTACCTTATGTTCTTCAGCATGTGGGCTCAATTTTTCTGAACCGATTTTCTTAAAATATGTTTCTTCATCATTAAAATGTTTTTGGGTGTAGCTGAGTAAATCATCAAAACAGCTCTCAATATATTTTTCTTCTTTTTGGGCAAGCACAGCATTGAATAAAGTCTCTGCGATCTTGAGCAGTTTCTTATGTTGTGTATCGATCATGCCTTCATCGACACTATAGGCATCCTGCCATGTAAAAATGGACATTTTGAATCTTCCCCCTAAATGCAGTCGTCTTTTACTTATTCTTCAAGAGTTGTTTATATAAATCGATTGGGCGCACGAGAAAATCATCCAGCCCCCAACCGTCGAGTTCTTTATCGATTGGCTTGCAGCCTATGAAATCAAAACCGGTACAGATTGCCCCAACGCTTAAGCTCACGGTTTGTAAACCTAATGCATGCGTGTGAAGGCTGTCGTTCAGATTTACAGAAGCGACAAAATTTTCCATATCGGCCAAAATTACGTCCTCATCACGGGTGTCATGTGTGAGATCGACACCAAGAGAGACAAGCCCATCAATTTCAAAATCTCCTATTTGGTCAAACCCAAACGGAACTTGCACATATAGGCCATAACAATAGGGCCGCAACCTGTGAAGGGCGCGTTTCACCTGTTCAAAAGTTACATCATCAGGCAGGTTTTTAATTTCCATGGAAACACGTTCGCGCCACGCGGGCATGAGTTCACCATAGGACTTTAAAAATTTCTCAAAGCCTTCATCTTCCATCACGGTGTCATAATGCACAGGGACTAAAATGGAGGCAACGCGGTCATTCTCAATAATATTTACGACTTGATCCACCGCATGATGAACTGTCTCGGCATCAAGGGCATATTCCATATCGTGTTTCTGGAAATGAGCCGATAAATAATGTTCATCTAGGACTGAGCCGTCTTTTTGATGCCATCTGGGGATACATTCAAAGCACATGACGAAACTCTTGCGCACATGCCAAAGCGGAAGGAAATCGAACGAAGCAGACTTGAGCAGCTCAGTCACTTCATTTGAAGATGTAGCCTGTGCTAT
Organism: Candidatus Terasakiella magnetica; assembly: GCF_900093605.1. NCBI lineage: Bacteria > Pseudomonadati > Pseudomonadota > Alphaproteobacteria > Rhodospirillales > Terasakiellaceae > Terasakiella > Terasakiella magnetica. The sequence goes on along the minus strand of NZ_FLYE01000007.1, from coordinate 58,945 downwards.
CACGCGCTCTTTAGCGGGACTTACTTCCAAACTGTCTTCAACAACGATCTGGTTATCTTCAACAGCAACAACGCGCAGAACCGAAAGGGATGTTTTCCCCAAGCCAATTCCGTTTAAGTGTAATCCAATGGTTTTTGAAATCTTCTGTGCAAGTTCATAGGATGTACTGCCTTGTGAAGCCTCTGCGATGAGTAAATAGGACGTTTCATCAAAGGAGACAAAAAGGTCATCGCCCTGAATGACGTTTTTGGCCTCACCAGTAACGATAGACGCCAGTGTTTTTGCAGCTTCTTTCCATACATGTTCTGTGAAATGATGAATTTTATCAAATTTTAAAAGAGCTACACCATTGGGATTTTTTTCAATGGCATCCAAGATCATCAGACGTAGTAATTTCCAATAATCTTTTTGTAACGCCGAGTTTTCAGCACTGCCATAGGTTCGTTTCTCATTCATGGGCTATTCCTTTGCCTCAGAATATTTGGCAGCATATGGCATCCGAATAGAATAATATTTAACGTCTCTTGCCCCTTCTTGCACATCAGTGATGGCATAACCATCCACATAATCAATACCAGAACAGATCGCAGCTGTTGTCAGGCTGATAGAACGCACGCCATGCACATAGGTGTGAAGCCCATGCTTGGCTGCTGATGCAGCAAATAGTTCCATATCATTCATAATTTTAACTTCAGAACGCCGATCATCATAAAGGTCAACGCCAACAGCATGTAATCCCACATGCTTATAGCCTGCGAAATCGCGATGCATCGAATCAAACCGTGCCATGACAGCGCGTGAAAATGGCTTAAGCGCTTGAATAAGGTCCTGTAAGCGCGACTGGGGGATCCCGTCTGGTAAATGGGTGAGTTCAACAACAATCCGCCCGCGGTGTGGCGCCAGGTTCTTCTGACATTGTTTTAACAAAATGGAGCGTCGCCCAGTTGAAGCAATAGATTCAAAATGTATCGGTACGGTTAAAAGGGCCGGGTTTTTTATTTCATCTAATTTTGAAGCCTCAACAAATATCCGCTTCATGGTTAACAGATCAAGGGCTTCAACTGCGACCGGGTTTAAGTGGTCACTTAAGACATTATAGCTTGATAAAAAACGTCCCGAGCCTTGCGGTCTTACCGGGATACAAAAATATGAAGAGATGATTTTGTTTTTAACAAACCAAAGCGGGCGGAAAATAAACTCCACATCTTGATGAACAAGGGCTTGCGTGTTTCTTGTATCTTCCTGTTTTATGGGCGCAAGAGGGTTTTCTTCTTCTTCAACAAGCTTTGAAGGGTCGGTATCTTTTTGCCAGAAGAAATGCCCATTTTCATCAGCGGTCGCCATTGTCACAGTAATGGCATTTTGAGGGTCAGGTGAGCCCAGCAGACGTTGGGTAATTTCCTGAGCAATCAGGTTTATTTTAATTCGTGCACGGGCTTCATCTAGAGCGCCAAAAGCAATGAGGTAGTTTTTTTCATCCCACTGACAGTAAACATCATCAGGCCGTATCCTGTGATCGATGACATCTTTGGCCGTGGCATAGACTTGTCCTTTCAGGCGCTCCCATCTTTCTTTGAGCTGGTCCTGAACAGGGGATAAATCCAGAATAAAAACACGACCTTTGCTGGCTGCAGCCCGATCGGAAAAAAAGTCTGTAAAACTATTTTTATCGTTACTCTCGTTTTCCATAAGGCCACCTCTTATGTTAGTTGAGGCACTTGTTTACAGCACTCATAAGTTCATCAGAAGAAAATGGTTTAGCCAGAATTGTATCGGCCCCCATTTCCCCTGCGAGTTTGAGAAAATCCAAATTCCTTGTACGACCACCACCGGATATAGCGATGACTTTCAAATCGGGTTGTTCGCGCTTAAGCTCGATAATGGTCTCAATGCCTTCTTTTTCAGGCATAATTATATCAGTAATAATCAAGTCGACATCATTTTGGCGAAATTTTTCAAGCCCTTGGTTACCGTTTACCGCTTCAATAATTGTATGGCCATAGCCTTCAACAATTTCACGAATGGTGAAACGTGCTAATTCTTCATCATCAATAACCAGAATATGAGCCACAAAAACCTCTTAATCTATACACGCATGACCATCTTATACATATGTATAAAGTAGTCTTTAACCAAGTGAAAATAAATACTTTTTTTATTTTATGAAACGATTAAAGGTATATATATATCAAAAGTAGTGCCATATCCTTTACGACTATGCGCTCGTATTAATCCTTTATGCTTATCTATAATACTTCTGGCCATGGCAAGGCCCATTCCCGTTCCTTCGCCAACAGCTTTTGTTGTATAGAATGGGTCAAAGATTCGCATCAAAACTTCATCAGTCATGCCCGGTCCATTGTCTTTTAATCGAATATGGAAATAAACAGCCCCTTGTTCTGGTAACTCGACATCAGTATGACTGTTATCATTAAGCAACTGACTGCATTCAATATTAAATGTGCCAGTGCGTCCGTTAAGAGCATCAGCAGCATTTTTAGCAATATTAATTAAAACGGACTGTAATTGACCAAAACTGCCTAAGATAGAACAATCTTGATACTCTTTAGGGCAACCGCCTTTTTGTATAATTTGCATCGAAGACGGCATTGTTTGTTCTAAAAGCTCTATTGTGGTGCTTAGAAAATCACAGACATGGATTGGATTAAACTCGACTTCTTCTTCACGTGCGAAGATCATCAGGCTTTTCACAAGTTCTTGGGCTTTTTCACCTGCATCTTTGATTTTTAACATCCGTCTCTTAATGGGATCATCATCTTTACATTGGTTTGCGGTTAGGTCTGTTAGGGCAATAACAGGCAGAAGCATATTATTAAAATCATGTGCGATACCCGCAGCCATATTCCCCAATGCTTCAGATTTTTGTGATTGCCAAAGTAAACGCTCGACTTCTTTTCTTTCCGTAATTTCAAGGCAGATACCTTCAAAATGCGTGATATTGCCTTCATGGTCTTTTCTGACCCATGTCCGGTCATCAATCCAATGAATACTGCCATCTGCCGCTATAATTCGATATTCCTGTACGAAAGAAGAATAATCATTTTCAATATATTGGCTGACTTCATTACCAACGCGTTCAAGGTCATCTGGGTTTACGATATCTACGAAGTGTAATTGACCACTTTCAAATTGTTCTTTGGTGTAGCCCCATTCTGAAATGTTATGAGATACATATTCCACAGGCCATTTTTCTTCATTTCTCCATAGGAAAGCGACCGCGGGACTTCTGTCTATGATGTTTTGAAGCTCTTGTAAGGCCTCATTCTGTTCGTTTAGGCGTTCTTTGGTGAGGACTGTTTCGGTAATATCCAGAATTGATACAGGTATGTTTTTATATTCTTCGCGCTCGGTAGGGATCGGTACATAGATCATTACATAAATGCTTTTCCCATCGAGCGTGCGTTGGGTCGTACTGGTCACAAAACCAGATTTTTTGTGCCAAATGGCATCAATTTCATCAATGAAGATATCAAGGGCATCACCAGAGAATGTTTCAGTTATTGAATTGAAAAAATGTTCTTTTGATTGTGCGCGATATAATCTGAGCGTTTCTTCATTAATATCATTGATTTTGATCTTTTGCGCCAAGTTAAGAGCGACCTCTGGGTTGGCATTGAGATAGACTTTTATATCTCTGATACCTTGCTCTTTTAAAGCTTCTAGCGCGTCATATACATCTGTGAAATCTTCATCCCAAATTGAGATTTTAGCATTATCGAAAAGATACTTGTAATTCGAAGCACTCTCAGCGAGCTGGTTATAGACTCTCTGTAAGGCCTGCTCCTGTTGCTTTTTGTGTGTCACATCACGAAAAATACCCAAGGCATGCCACCCATTATCTTGAGATAATCCGGCTAATGAGAGTTCTATATCGATAACGTTTTCGTTTTTGCATCGTGCTTTTAATTCAACAACATCATGCAAAGTATTTAACTGGCCTGTTTTAAGGAAATTGGCAAGTGCGTTGCTCCCTGCAATTTGATCTTCTGGGAAAGCCAGAAAGGAATGGGGGTTTTTCCCTAAAACTTCATTTTCCTCATACCCAAATATTCTTTGTGCGGCCTTGTTCCAAATACAAATGTGGCCTTGGTTATTTAACAGAATGATGCCGTCTGCTGCATTATTTACGATCGTATCAGTTAAGGCTTTGTTCTCCGTAAAGAGCCGTTGTGTTTCCAATGTCTCAGTAACATCTCGGGCTATACAAACAGTCCCGGTTAGAAAACCTTTTTCAGCCTTAATTGTTGTCTGGTGAGTATGAAAGAGACGTGTGGATAGATTGGGGTCTAATGCACAAACAAAGGAATGTCCCTTACCTGTTTCATCCAAGATCCTTTGGGACGTATTAAATTGAATTAATGCCTTTTTACTTAAAAAATCATCAAGAGGCTTACCAATGATGTTGTCTTTGCTTTCCTTAAATATACGAGCCCCTGCATTGTTAATGTAGGTGATGGAATTATTTAGCCCTGTTGAAAGGACGATATCGTCACTGGCTTCTAGTACTCTGGTGAGAAGTTCTTCATTTCGCTCAATTACACGAATTAAGGGCGCGCTGGTTTTTTGAAAGAAAAATGCACCGGCAAGGATTGTCAGAAAAGACATAAGCGAGATTTGGATTGCGGCTTTTTTAAATGGTTCATGCAATTCTTCCAAGTCAACCTTGGCAACAATCCCCATGTCCATAGCATCGATATATTCATAGGCCGCTAAGACTTTTTGCCCCCGATAATCATAGCCTTCCATGATACCGCTTTGTTTCTTTAAGGCAGCGCGCATCGGCTGTGCCTCAGAAGTAGAAAACACCATTTGATGTTTATGATCTTTTTCTTGATGACGGTGGCGAAGTAAAAAGACAATTTGCCCATTCACAATTTTGCCTAATGTGAATTCACCCGTTTGACCAAAGCCTTTAAAGCGTGAATGGGCTTCTCGAATTTGTTTTAAGGTGTCTTGTTGGGATTGTGCATTGGATTTGCCAAGCTTCTTCCCTTCAATTTGATCATACTTTGCAACAGCTCCAATCATTTCAGAGCGTGACTGAACAATCTCTATCAAACGAGCTCGTTCATGCTCGAATTCTTTATCATACCAAAGTAAAAAAACTAAACCGACCGAGAAGAGGACAACCAAAACCATTATATTAATCAGAAGATAAATAGTCTTAGTGGTTAACTTCATCGCAACTGCCCCTTTAATTTTTTACAGTATAACGACTTTTTAAAAAACTATCTTGATCAAAGTTATTTTGAGTTTTGAACCTTCTTCTGCGTTTAGATTAATCAGAATATCCAACTCTGATCTGATTAAAAAATTTGAAAGGCAATCTTATGGCTATGAATATATTTCTTTTGCCTTTAGCAGTTGGACAAATCTATCTTCATCAATTGGTTTGCTAAATTTATAGCCTTGGCCAAAGTTACAGCCCAGTTTCTTTAAGAAGCTTATTTGGGCTTCATCTTCGATGCCTTCTGCGACTATTTTTAAATCAAGGCTTTTGCCTAAGCTGATGATGGCGCGTGTGATGGCCATATCTTCTGTATCATCAGGAATATCCATAATGAAGGACCTATCGATTTTTAAGGTCGAGATGGGGAATTTTTTGAGATAGCTTAAGGAGCTATAGCCCGTTCCGAAATCATCAATACTGGTTTTGATGCCAATGGTTTCAGCTTCTTTTAAGAAGTTGATGGCTTCATTGACATGTTCCACCAAGGCACTTTCTGTGAGTTCTAACTCTAACCTCTCAGGGGGAAGGCCTGTAGTTTGAAGAATGTTTTTTATAACATCAAACAGGCCTTTTTTGTGAAACTGGCGGGCTGACAGGTTAACCGCAATTGTGCCCGGATCTAGGCCTTCATCGAGCCAGTTGCGACATTGTTGGCAGGCCTGTTGTAAGACCCATTCTCCAATAGGAATGATCAAGCCTGTTTCCTCAGCAATGGGGATGAACTCATCAGGCGAGACATTGCCTAAAATATCATTTTCCCAGCGCAATAAGGCTTCTGAACCAATGATCTGGCCGCTTTGCAGGTCCACCTTGGCTTGGTAATGCAAAGACAGTTCATTTTTATGAACCGCTTTTCTTAATCCATTTTCTATTTCAAGGCGGCGAATTTCTTGGGCGTTTAGGTTTTCCGTATAAAATTGATATGAATTGCGCCCCATCTTTTTGGCATGATAGGCAGCGGCATCTACATTTTGCATCAATTCAGATATGGTATCGCCATGATCAGGGTAAATGGACACGCCAATACTGCCCGATGCGTAAACCTGTTTATTTTCAATGGTAATGGGTTCTGATAAAGCATCAAGGATGCGCGAGGCGACCTTGGCTGCAATTTGCGGGCTACGCACATCATTTAAAATAACCGTAAATTCATCCCCACTGAGACGCGCGACCGTATCTTGAGTATTTGTACATGACATGAGGCGGCTTGCAACTTTTTGCAAAACCAAATCCCCCACAGGATGGCCCATGGTATCATTAATCTTTTTAAAGTTATCCAGATCAATAAATAAGACACCGACTTTGCTTTGGTCCGTCTTTGCAAGCTCGATACTTTTGGTTAAACGCTCTTGATAAAGTGCCCTGTTGGGTAAACCTGTTAAGGGGTCGCGTTGGGCAAGATAGGTCAGCTGGTTTTCATTTTCTTTCCGCGCGGTGATATTGCGCACAAACCCTTCAAAATAGATGATTTTGCCGTCTTCATTACGCACGGCACGGGCATTTTCAGATATCCAGATGACCTCACCATTTTTACGCCTGATCTGACTTTCAAAATTGAGGACTTCATCCTTTTCGCGCATTGTTTTTGCAAAACGTTCGCGCTGTTTGGGATCAATATAAAGCTGTGTTTCAATATTGGTGAGATCAGAAATAAGCTCATCTGCAGTCTCATAGCCATATAATCTGGCCAGTGCGGGATTGGCGAGAATATAGCGCCCATCCGGTGTGGTCTGGAAAATGCCTTCCGTCGCATTTTCAACAATGCCGCTATGACGTGCTTCAAAGGCTTTTACCTTTGCCAGGTTTTGGCTGCGCACAACAGCATAACTGATCACACGCAACAAGTGCTTGCTTGTGACTTCCTCTTTGGGGATAAGGTCTTCAATGCCACGATTAAAGGCTTTATTTACATAATCAGGGTCATCAATGTCTGCGATACTAATAACGGGGCTGTCACCTGCTTTTTTACAGATATGTTCTATACATTCAAACCCACAAGAAATGCAGCCTGACATATCAATGACAACAGCATCAACCTTGTTTGTTTCTAATAATGTTTGAAGATCACTTGTTGTTTTAACAAAGGTAATTTCGCATTTTTTTTCTAAAGAAAGTGAAGGCAGTAAATGCTTTTTCAAATCAGGGCGTAAGAAAAAAGCCAAGCGCAGTTTCTTAAACTTTGAAAATGAATAAATATTCTGAGTATGTATCTCATCTTGAATAAAAACAGTCGAGTGGGGGCTCATCACATCACCTTCATTTGATAAGGGTGACCTTATGCAGGGCACCCTTTTTCAATTAACCGTTCACAACTTGTTTCAGCTCTTCTTCCTCTTTGCTGGTTTCCTCCTCAACCGGGTCACCACCTTCATATTCTTCCAAGAACGTTAGAAGCTGTTCGCGCAGCTCATAATATCGTGGATGTTCAAGAAGTGCCTTGCGGGTACGTGGGCGTGGAAGATCAACTTCCAAAATTTTCCCAACAGTTGCGTGGGGACCGTTTGACATCATGATCACACGGTCTGCAAGTAAGATGGCCTCATCCACATCATGGGTGACACAAATGGCGGTTACTTGTGTTTTCTTCCATACATCCATGAGAACTTCTTGCAGCTCCCAACGGGTTAAGGAGTCAAGCATACCAAAAGGCTCATCTAGCAAGAGCAATTTAGGAGAAAGGGCAAAGGCACGTGCAATACCCACACGTTGCTTCATCCCGTTTGAAAGGCCCGCGGCTTTTTTATCCATTGAATCCCCTAAGCCCACACGGGAAAGGTAATATTCAATGATGTCTTTGCGCTCAGCAGCGCTGGCATGGGGATAAACGCGTTCAACCCCTAAGGCAACATTTTCGCGTGCACTCAGCCATGGGAATAAGCTTGGGGCTTGGAAAACCACACCGCGGTCCGGCCCTGCTGAAGCAACTTCACGACCATCCAGAATGACAGCCCCTTTTGTCACATCATTTAAGCCTGCTGCCATGGTGAGGACGGTTGATTTACCACAACCGGAGTGACCAATCACAGAAATGAACTCACCTTGGCGAAGTTTCAAATTGAAATCATCCACAACGGTGAGCGGGCCTTCTGGGGTTGGATAAACCTTAAAGACTTTTGAAAACTCAACATAGCGATCTGTTTCAAGGCTTTTGGCTTTGGCCACTTCAAGGGCAGCTTTAGGAAGCTTGTTTTTTTGCCCCACAGAAATAGGCTGCACATTGGGTAGTTGGAAGCTTTCATCTTCCACACCCGCCTTGATACCCACATCCATAAGATATTTTGTGACATCACGGCGAAGCACTTTAAAGGCTTCATTATGGTTCATCGCTGTGCGATCACGGGGGCGTTCGATATCAACGATAAAGTCAGGGCCTAATTCAGCATTTGGTCCCGGTGTTAATGGAATGATGCGATCAGCAAGCAAGATGGCTTCATCCACATCATTGGTGATTAAGATGATGGTCTTCTTCTCTTCTTGAGAGATATGGGCGATCTCATCTTGCAGGTTAGCACGTGTCAAAGCATCCAAGGCACTGAGCGGCTCATCTAACAAGATGATTTCAGGGCGCATGGCAAGAGCGCGCGCCACCGCAACACGTTGGCGCATCCCCCCTGAAAGCTCAGATGGGTAGCGTGATGCGGCGTGGTCCAGCCCGACCATCGCGATATATTTATCGGTATGGGCTTTGCGCTCACTTGCAGATTTCTTACCGAAAACCTGATCAACAGCCAAGGCCACATTTCCATGCACAGTCATCCATGGGAAAAGTGAATAGCTTTGGAAAACAAGGCCGCGTTCCGGCCCTGCCCCGTCAATTTTTTTACCTTTTAGGGTAATCTCGCCTTCATCAGGTTCAATTAAGCCAGCAATGGCAGAGATCAAGGTTGTTTTACCTGAACCTGAAAAGCCAACGATGGCAACAAATTCACCTTCTTCAATGGATAGGTTGATATTACTTAGAACTTCTGTTTTCTCAACGCCCTTACCGTAGGACTTAGAGACATTTTTCAATTCAAGAAATGACATAATTGCCTCCTAATCTTAACGTTGTTCATCAAAAGTCAGCAGGTTTTGGAACGTCTTCATAATGCGGTCCAAAGCAAAACCGATGATACCGATGGTGAAGACCGCAACCATGATGCGACCAAGAGAGTGAGAGCTACCGTTTTGGAATTCGTCCCAGACGAACTTACCAAGACCTGGGTTTTGTGCCAGCATTTCAGCGGCAATCAGAACCATCCAGCCCACACCCAATGACAGACGAAGACCAGTAAAGATAAGAGGAAGAGAAGACGGCAAAATCATTTTGAAGATTTTAGTCTGCCATTTCAGTTGCAAGACCTTCGAGACGTTCATCAAGTCTTTATCAATAGAGGCGACACCCAGTGAGGTGTTGATCAGTGTTGGCCAAAGTGAACAAAGCGTAACGGTAATAGCAGATGTTAAGAACGATTTATCAAACATTGGGTCTTTTGTGACATAAAGCGCACTGACAACCATGGTGACAATTGGCAACCAAGCCAGAGGGGAGACGGGTTTAAAGATTTGAATAATCGGGTTGAAAGCGGCATTGACCGATTCACTTAACCCACAAGCAATACCAAGGGGAATGGCAATGGCAGAAGCAATAATGAATCCCATGAAGACGGTTTTCAAGCTGGTGACGATTTGGTCAAGATAGGTTGGTTTACCCGTATATTGACGCACCTTAACCTTTGCATTGGGGTCTTTTGCAAGCTTGGCAGCGTTGCGTTTTTCCTGGCGCTCATAAAAGGCCACTTCTTTGGCCCGGGTGCGCTGGTGGTCATCCCACAAGAGAGAGGCCTCTTCAAGAACTTGAACGGGACCGGGGATAGAGCCAAGACTTGTAACAATATTTTGCGAGCTTTGTTGCCAAAGGCCGAGGAAAATGGCGAAGGCGATAAGCGGAATACCAGCTATTTTCCAAATATGTTTGGTGAAATCAGCAACCGAAGTTACGTTTTTTCCGCCAATAAAAGACAAGAATTTAAGCAAAGGGGCAGCTTGTGCTGCGCTTGAAGCTGTAGCAGACATGGGAGCTTCCTTTCAGTGGAAGGTATTACATAGAGGGCAGACAATGTAGAATATAAGAAGGAAAAGGGAGGCCCGGTCTGCCAATCAGACCTCCCTATATCCTCAATGCGACTTACTTAGCATCAGCAACTTCAGTACCTTTAACCTGCTGCTTACCTTTAAGACCGATTGAGAATTTTTCAAGGTACGCATTAGGTGTGCGACCGTTGTAAACGATATTGTCGATAAAGTGAGTTTGTGGCTCACGGAAACCATCGTTATCAAATGGGAAGTCTTTAGCTTTGGCTTTACCTTCATCAACAAGCATTTTCGCAGCTTTCAGATAGATGTCTGGGCGATATACTTTTTTCGCAATGTCGTGGTACCAGCTATCAGGCTTGGCCTCTGTGATTTGACCCCAACGGCGCATTTGTGTCAGATACCATGTTGCATCTGAGTAATATGGGTATGTTGCGTTATAACGGAAGAATACGTTGAAATCAGGCACATCACGTTTGTCACCTTTTTCATATTCAAACGTACCAGTCATAGAGTTGGCAATAACTTCAGCATCCGCACCGACATATTCAGAACGAGAAAGAATTTCCACCGCTTCTTTACGGTTGGCGTTGTTGTTTTCATCCAACCACATGGCTGCACGGATCATGGCTTTTACAACAGCCAAGTGAGTGTTTGGGTTTTCTTCAGCCCATTTATTTGAAACACCAAATACTTTTTCAGGGTTGTCTTTCCAGATTTCATAATCTGTCACAACGGGAACGCCAATGCCTTTAAAGACGGCCTGTTGGTTCCAAGGCTCACCTACGCAATAGCCGTAAATTGTACCAGCTTCCATTGTTGCAGGCATTTGAGGTGGAGGCGTTACAGAGAGAAGAGCGTCGGCTTGAATTTGACCGGAAATGTCTGTTTCTGAATAAAAGCCCGGGTGAATGCCACCGGCTGCAAGCCAGTAACGTAGCTCATAGTTATGGGTGGAAACAGGGAAAACCATCCCCATGTTGAAGGGTTTACCTTCGTCTTTAAACTCTTCAATGACCGGCTTTAGGGCATCGGCCTTAATAGGGTGAACAGGCTTGCCATCGGCTTGCTTAGGGATATGGGGTTTCATCTTATCCCAAATGTCATTTGAAACGGTAATAGCATTACCATTCAAATCCATAGAGAAAGCTGTAATGATGTGTGATTGGGTACCAAAACCGATTGTGGCACCAAGCGGCTGACCTGCGAGCATATGGGCGCCATCAAGCTCACCATCGATGACGCGATCAAGTAAAACTTTCCAGTTGGCCTGTGGCTCAACTGTTACAAAGAGACCTTCATCTTCGAAAAAGCCTTTTTCATAGGCTACAGCAAGTGGGGCCATATCAGTCAGCTTAATAAAGCCAAATTTGAGTTCTTCTTTTTCAAGTTCAAGCATTTCTGCATTTGCAACAGAAGCTGAAAGAGCCAGGGCAGACACTGCACCAATAAATGCAGCTTTGAGAGAACGGGATTTCTTAAGCACGGCTTATCTCCTTTGATTTGAGCCTTAATATTTATTTTCCTCTCGCTTTAGATATCGCCAGAAATCTAGGCGGAAAGAAAAATATAAACTTGCTTCCTACTCTTCAAAGACCGTGCCAGTTTTTCTCAAAATTAATTTAGTCTAATTATAACAATGGCTTCCTAAAATTTAGAACCTTCCTAAGTATGAAATATCGGACCTATAAAGTCATACTTTGGAATCATATTGCGGTGCAGCATAATTAATCACAACCGACTAAAGATGCATAATTTTTAATCATTATAATTTATCGATTAAAAATTATGCACTTCTATTGGGCTGGTGGCCTATAGGCTCTAAAACGATAAAGTTCCTAAGAAATCAAAGGACTAAATGATTTTTCTCAATTGCACATGTAAAAGAGGGCTGCCTTGGCACATAAAATGCTTTGATAAAAACAAGTTAAAGCCCCTATCGCCAGCCTGTCTTCAGGAGTGGGTCCTTATAAAAACAATTATAAAGGTCCTCCCTCATGTTAGCCAAGTTAATAGATTTTCCAAATCCCGCCGCCTCGTCACAGTCAAACGACACTCTTTCTGCCATTTTGAGACTGCTTAACCGGGTTTCTAATATTGCTGATGAAAAAACAGATGCCTCCATTGCTATTGAACGCATATTTAGAGAAGTCTGTGATTATAGCGGCTGGCCCATTGCCCACCTTTACATTCAAAACCCTGATGATGGGCCTGAATATATCTCCCATAAGATTTGGCATTTAGATAAGAGCCTTAATCAAAACTCCATCAAAGAGTTTCAGCACTTAAGTGAAGAAACTGTTTTTAAAGTAGGTAAAGGCTTAATAGGCCAAATTGCTCAGTCCCTTCAGGCGCAAGCGGTTGAAGATGTCACTGTTTTGAAGGCTTTTTTAAGAAGTGAAATTGCCAAGAAAAATAATGTCCGTGGCTTTTTCGGCTTTCCTATCATTTTAGACAATAAATGTGTTGCGGTTGCGGAGTTTTATGGACGCGAAGTCGGCCTTCTGGATGAAACTTCATTGGAAATCATGACCTATGTGAGTTCACAGCTTGCACGGATTTTCGAACGTATGATCAGTGAAACATACAAAACACAGCTGATGGAAAAGTTTAAAAGCAGCGTTCAAGGTTCTGTTGAAGACCTCAGCAGCACGTCTGTTGAATTAAGTGAAGCCGCAACAAGCCTTAATCGGCAATGCAACTCGTCCTTGGAAAATTGCCAACGGGTTGTGGGGGGCTCAAACGAGATAAGCGAGAGTAATCTGGCTTTGGAAACGGCGATCAATACACTTGTACATGCAGAAAATGAAAGTGAGCGCAAAAACACCCATGTCATTCAGACGGTGAGTGACCTTGCAAATGATATCCGCAGTGCAATGTCTCAACTGACAACACTTAATAAAACAGCTGAAAATATTGGCAGTATCATTCGTGACGTTAATGAGATTGCGGGCCAAGTGCGTATGTTAGGGCTAAATGCTTCCATTGAAGCAGCACGTGCAGGGGTTGCTGGCAAAGGCTTTGCCATTGTTGCCGGAGAGATCAAATCCCTCGCATCTCAGTCTGAAGATGCGTCTCACCATATTTCAGAGCAAATTAACAATATTCAAAATACCTTAAAGGACAGCACGAGCCTTATGATGACCGTTGATAGTCAAATGAATCAACTTGAAACAACGTCACAAGATATGACGCATGTTCTTAAAAACCAACATGAGGCAACCCAATCCATTGCCAGCCATGTTGAACATTCCACTGTCACAGCAGATAATATCTCAAAAGATGTAAAAGCTATGAATACAGCAATGGACGAACTCTCCTACTTATCAAATAACCTAAGAACCCTTTCTTCAGGATTGGAGGGCACAGCGAAAAATGTAGCTGGTTCAAGCACGGAGTTTCTGGATATTATGCAAAAATAGAGACCGAGTACATAAAAGGGAAAGAGGAATTCATCGTTGGTTTAGCTTGGAAAACAAGACAAAAACAAACAGGAAGGTTGACAAGTTAAAGATTTAGGTGCAAGTCAACCTTTCATTATTCATTCGTGATCGCGCAATTCCACTGAAAGTTCAGTGTGACAATATCTCGAAATTGAAAATAAGTCATTGATGCCCCGTCAGCGCTCCGGGATGTTACAAAATACCGGAGCTCATCCCCTGTACTAAAGAGGGAGATACTGCTCGGCTGAAAGAAAATTTATGAAATCGAATAATTTTGAGGCGCTCGGCCTGTCTGAGCCATTGTTGCGTGCCCTGCAAGACCAACATTATGAAACGCCAACGCCCATTCAAGAAAAATCAATTCCGGCTCTTATTGAAAAACGTGATTTGCTGGGTATTGCCCAAACTGGCACAGGAAAGACGGCTGCATTCAGCCTTCCCATCTTGCATGAGCTTGCTGATGATTGGGAGCCCCCAGCACCTAAGTACCCTTTAAGCATCATCCTTGCCCCCACCCGTGAGCTGGCTATTCAGATCGGTGAATCTATCGAAAGTCTTGGGCGACATCTCCCTGTGCGACATACCGTTATTTTTGGTGGTGTCAGCCAAAAAAATCAGGTTAAAGCACTCCAGCGTGGTGTTGATATCGTCGTTGCAACACCTGGGCGTCTTTTAGACCTGATGAAGCAAGGCCATATTTCACTTAAGCACATTTGGCATTTTGTATTGGATGAAGCAGACCGTATGTTGGATATGGGCTTCATCCATGATGTCAAAAAAATCATTGCGACACTTCCCAAGGAACGCCAGACCCTATTCTTTTCTGCAACCATGCCAAAAACGGTTTCTGGACTTGCCAGCACTATATTGCGTGACCCTGTACGCATTGAGGTGACACCACAATCAACACCGGTGGATCGCATTGCCCAAAGCGTTTATTATGCGCCCTCTTCTGAGAAAAAAGACCTGCTCACCAATATATTAGGCGACAAGGCCATCAATAAAGCGATCGTCTTTACACGGACCAAACATCGCGCCAACCGGGTGGCGCAACAACTTGATAAGGTTGGCATTAGCGCAGCAGCTATTCATGGTAACAAATCGCAAGGTGCGCGACAAAAAGCACTTAAAAACTTCAGTAGCGGTGAAGTGCGTGTTTTGGTTGCCACTGACATTGCAGCACGAGGCATTGATATCGATAGTGTCAGCCATGTCATTAACTTCGAGCTTCCAAATATTGCTGAAGATTATGTCCATCGCATCGGGCGCACCGCACGCGCTGGGGCATCGGGTGTTGCAATCTCTTTGTGTGAGCCCAGTGAGCAAGCTTACCTGCGCGATATTGAAAAATTAATGCAGCATCAGCTTGACGTTTTAGGTGGTCAACCCGCACAGCATGAGCCCAAACCAACCAAACGAGGCTCTCGGCAATCCCCAAACCGTCGAACAAAGTCAAAAGGTTATCGCGGCAAGCCTAAAAAACGAACAGCTTAGTTTGCATTTAACAGGAGTTTTTTGAAACAGCTACCTTACGGGTATGGTAATGAGATAATTATATGGCGTTAGCTCTCTTCATGAACTGTGACTTGAGCTGTAAACATATAGCCAACACCGCGGACCGCTTTAAAGGGAATGTCTTTGCTTGAGACAAGTATTTTCTTTCTGATGCGTGAAATAAGAAGGTCTAGACTGCGCAAATGGGTTTCTGTATTGGTTCTACCTAATTCAAGGTAAAGGTCATCGCGACTAACCGTTTGCTCTTTATTGCGGACCAAATGGTTAATCACTTTGTTTTCAGCCGCTGTAAGCTCAATGACATCTCCCTTTGGGGTAAATAAATGCCATTGTGCTGGATTATATTGCCATTGCGGCTCTTTATCTTGTGGTAGGTCTTCATAACGGCGAAGTAGGTTTTTAAGAACGAGGGAAAGCTCGCGATAATCTACTGGCTTGGATAAATAATAATCAGCCCCCTCAGATAGTCCTTCAATACGTTCTTGTGTTTCTCCCAATATGGTCAACATCACCACGGGAAAGGGGTAAGATTTTTTAATTTTTGCAAGGGCCTCAAACCCATTACCATCAGGCAGTAAAACATCAAGTACAAGCAAGTCGGGCTGCTTTGTTTCCAGCTCATTCCACATTTGGGCAAGAGAAGCACATCGTCTGACGTTGAAATTATCCAGTTCCAGCAAGTCTGAAATGGAAGAACGAAAATCATCGTCATCATCAACCAGTATGAGATCTATTTTCTTCATGGGGCACCTTCTGGAATGCAAGGTAGAGTGACTTTAAAGGTTGTCATCCCTTCTTGGATGAGCTCGGTCTTACCATGGTAGCGCTCAACAATTTCTTTTACAAAAAACAGACCTACGCCTTCGCCATTTTTCTCACTGACTGTTGAACCGCGATAGTATTTCTCAAAAATACGCTCTTCCTCCTCCCTTGCCACACCCGGGCCATCATCTTCAACACAAACGATCAGCTGACCTGTTGGGGCTACTGAGCATTCTACCGTCACAGTTTGCGGGTCTTTTGCATATTTTTTGGCGTTGGAGATCAGGTTTGAAAAAACAAGTGAGAGCATCTCTTTATTTGCAAGGACAAAAATAGAATCATAATGATCATTGACGAGAGTAACTTCAAATTCCTGACAGGTTTGGGTCAATAGTTTAGTCGCATCAATTTCTTGTTCTGCAGGGTTTTCCAGCTCTTTGTTCATCCAATCTTTTTTCAACACGTTATCAACAAGGCGCACCAACCTGTTTGTTGAGCGTAAAACACGCCCCACTTGGTCTTTAAGCTCTGGTGCATCTTGGGCTTGGAGCATGATTAAATCTCCCGTGCTTTTGATGGTCGCAAGAGGGTTGGAAAATTCATGGGAAATCATGGTTAAGAGGTTTCGTTGTTCCTGAATGGCCTTGTCTGTTTTTGAATTGGCTTCAAATAAGGTAACTAATTGTGCTTTCACTTCATTTTGAAGACGTGTTGAGATCATCAGGACAAAGCCAGCCGTATAGCCCACATGACCGACAATCCCGGTTAAATAGGCCAATGTGTCACGAATGTTTGTGGATTGCATAAATTCAGGGACTTCAGCCTCTACAAACACGACATGGATCGTTCTGAGGAAGAAGATAACGCCGAAGAACAAAAAGAAAAAGCCCGCCAGCTTTTCAGAATAATTACTATTTTTGTTCCTGATCCATAATTCATGGCCTGCCCAATAGGAAAAGACCGCCATCCCTAAGGAGGCTAAAAAGATACGTTCTGCAAGATAGTCATGTGAATAAGCCAGAAAGAAAAACGGTGTCCAGATGATGAAAAGAAAGGAAAGGCTCATGCGCCATGGGATATCTCGTTTCAACCATTGGCGACAGCCATGCAGCATAAACATATAGCAAAGAAGATAGAGCCCGTTTGCAATCACAATAGACATGAAAAGCGGGACGATGCCACGCAAAACAAAAAGCACGCTACCTGCTGCCATGCACGCACCGCCAATCGCCCAGTTTCTGGTTGAAGGAATTTGCGGAAAAAGGCGGTACAATAAATAGAGTACCACGGCTTCAACAAGCGTGACGGCAGCCAGTACGGCAGCCAGAGTTTTCATATCCATTCTAAACTAACCAAGAGATGTTGTTTCTAAGTATCTAGAATTACATGATTAGTTCGCTTAATCAACGATACAAAATGGTACAAAACTCGACTCAAAAACAACCCGGTCAAACTGTATAAACAAAAGCTAATGATGTCTCATTCAAGGCTTAGGGCTTAGGCCGCAAAAGTTGTGCCTTCATTTTATTGCGGGGTTGCAAGGGTTAAGATGAAAAAAACAAGATTATTCAGACTAAAAGACTGGACCATTCAGGATTTGGTGTTTTTGGGCTTTGCGCTGACTGTTGTAGATTTTTCCGGTGCAAAAATCGCTGATGGTTTTGCACAAACGCCCCCTGATGCAGGCACATTGCGCAATAAGATTGAAAACGAGCTGAAAAAGACCAAACCCAAAACACGCGCACCAATGCGCCTGCCTGAGGAAATGAAGCCCCTAAAAGGTGTTGTTTTTAAAATCGATGAATTCAAGTTTCAGGGCAATGCTCTGCTGAAAGATGAATTGCTCGCCAGCGCTGTAAAAGAATATGAAAACCGTGCCATTGATTTTAACGGTTTGCAAGCAGCAGCGGCGGCAGTTGGCAAGCTCTATCGCGAAAAAGGCTGGTTGGTTCGTGTCTATTTACCTGAACAGGAAATTCAAGACGGCAGCGTTGTTTTGCAAATTGTCGAAGCCATATTGGGTGATGTAAAGCTTGAAGGTGATGAATCCCAACGTCTAAACCGTGAAAAAGGTCAAAAATATATAGAGCAAGCCCAAAAGAAAGGGGCACCACTTTCCTCAAGTCATGTGGATCGCGGCCTTTTCCTTTTGGATGACTTGGCAGGGGTTAGTGTTTCTGGGCGTATGGTTCAAGGTCAAAACACGGGCGAGACCGATATTTTATTGAAATTTACCGATGAACCCTTATTGAGCGGGGATGCAGGCATTGATAATACCGGGGTGCGCTCAACCGGACGGGAGCGTTTAACCGCTAATTTAAATATGAACAGCCTGTTAAAACGAGGGGAAAAATTCACACTTTCCGCCATCGCGAATAAAGGCAGTAAATATGGTCGTTTGGCTTTAAATATGCCGGTTGGATATGACGGTTTAGCTTTAAAGGCAGATGCCTCGGTGATGTCCTATAAATTGACATCTCCTGATTTTGAAGACCTTGGTGCTAAAGGTGATTCCACCTCTTTTGGGCTTGGGTTTAATTATCCGCTCATTCGATCACAGCAAGAAAACCTGAATATTACGGGTGAGGTCAGACATAATAATTACCTCAATAAAAGCAGTGGTGAAATCAGCAGTAAATATAATAACTCCAAACTTGTGCTGGGCCTAAACGCGACTTCCTTTGATGATCATTTCGGTGGGGGCGCAAATGCAATCAGTGCGGATATCACATATGGTCGCATCGCTTTGGGGGACATTGACACAAGTGAAGATAGCGACCTCAAAGGGGGCTACAGTAAAATTACGGCAAACCTATCGCGCCAACAGGCTATTTCAGAAGATGTTTCAGCCTATGTAAAAGCCTCAGCCCAATGGGCCAAGGATAATCTTGATTCCTCAGAAGAGTTTTACTTGGGCGGCCTATACGGTGTGCGCGCCTATCCCGGGGATGAAGGCGGTGGCAGTGATGCGTTACTTTTATCGGCTGAACTTCGATACCGTGTTCATGAAACTGTCTCTGTCTCGGCCTTTTATGATTGGGGCCGCGTTAGGGTGAATAAGAATAACGATATTGCCTCACCTGCTGACGTCAATATGTATGACCTTCATGCCATTGGCTCTTCGCTTTCTTGGGATGGGCCCAAAGGCTTTGGGGTGGATGCGACTTATTCAACCCGCTTGGGCAATAATCCAAACCGCACCACAGGGGGCCAAGATCAAGACGGCACCCGCATAGAGCATCGCCTTTGGCTTGTTGCAAATGTGTCGTTTTAAAAAGGGGGAAATGCAAAGATGTTAAATAAATTCAATCGATTACTTTTGAGCAGTACAGCAAGTGTTCTCTCAACACTGTGTGCCTCACTTTCATTTGCACAAGACCCGGCCCCAACGGAGCTTCCCACCGGGGGAAATGTTGTGGGCGGTCAGGCCTCGATCTCACAGTCAAACAATGTAATGACCATTAATCAGTCAAGCAGTCGCGCTGTTATTGACTGGCAGAGTTTTAATATTGGCTCTCAAGCCACTGTTGATTTTAATCAGCCAAGTACAAACAGCGTGGCCCTTAACCGTGTCACAGGGGCGAGCCCAAGTAAAATTTTTGGACAGCTCAATGCCAACGGTAAGGTTTTTATCACCAACTCCAAAGGAGTCTATTTCGCCCCCGGGGCCAGTGTAAAGGTTGGCTCTTTGGGTGCGACAACGCATAATATCAGCGTTGAAGATTTTATGGCTGGTAACTCAACCTTTTTGCGCAACGGCTCAACAGGCAGTGTTGTTAATGAAGGTCAGATCGAAACATCCTTGGGCGGTTATGTAGCGTTATTAGCCCCTGAAGTGCGAAATGAAGGAATTATTCTGGCTAAGGCAGGCACCGTGGCTTTGACCTCAGGAGAAGCCATCACCCTTAAGTTTTCTGATGGCGGTGGGCTGGCAGATGTGACAGCCACAAAGTCACAAGTCGATGCGTTGGTGGAAAATAAAAAAGCCGTTCTTGCCCCCGGTGGTCTGGTGATTTTATCAGCCCAAGCCGCCAATACATTGCGCGGTGGCGTGGTAAATAACGAAGGGGCTATTGAAGCCACGGGCCTTCATAATGATGGCGGTGTGATCCGTCTGTTAGCAAGTGATACAATCACTCATTCAGGCTCCATTGATGTTTCAGCCAAAGCTGACAGCAGCGGCTCTGCTGGTGAAGCGCTTATTATTGCAGACTTGAGCAATCTGGACAGCACAACAACCATAAGCGGAAGCCTAAAAGCAATTGCGGGAAACCAAGGTGGTGATGGTGGCTTTATTGAAACCTCAGCAAGTCATGTGGATATTGAAAACGCAACTGAGGTCAATACACTTGCCCCAAACGGGGAAAATGGCACATGGTTGATTGATCCGGTTGATTTTGTTGTTAGTAGTTCGGGCGATATGACGGCTGCAACCCTGCAAACCAACCTTGCTGGTGGTAATGTCAGTATTTCCAGTACAACAGGGGGCAGCGGTACAGGCGGGCATGTCTATATCAATGACGCGGTGTCATGGTCAGCCGATACAAGCCTGACCCTATCGGCGGTAAATGATATTTTCATTACGCAAGATGTAACGGCAACGGGCAATAATGCAGGCTTAAATCTGTATTATGGTGGTACTGATGGAACAACGGCCCCCACAGCCGGAAAAGACTTCTATTTGGATTTAGCCAACGGGGCAAATGTTACGTTATCGGGTTCAAGCCCAAGCCTGAAAATCGGTAATGAAAGCTATACGGTTTATAATTCTGTCAGTGATCTTTTGACCATGGGCTCGGGCTCAAGTGTGCGTGGGGCCTTGGGGCAGGACTTATCCCTTTCTGGTACCAATTACACGACAGCTTTAATCAACTCGAACTTTCAAGGCAGCTTTAACGGCTTAGGCAATGCGCTGGATGGCTATACGGTGCGCGCGACATCGGGTGGCAATATCGGTATCTTTGCAAGCTTGCAAGGCGCTACGGTTAAGAACTTGGGTATTACAAATATGGATATCCAGACAAATGCCAGTGATACAGCCAAAACGACAGACAAATTCCGCATTGGTGGCCTTACGGGCCTTGTTCAGGGCTCGTCTGTTGCTGAGGAAACCAACCTTTATGGGGTGTGGAGCAAAGGTTTAATCTCGGCAAACCCGGGGTCTTCCCAAGCCGTATTTTTTGCAGGTGGCCTGATCGGTCAGCAAAATAGCGGTCGCTTGGTCGCCAAACGTACCTACAGTACAGCCAATGTAAGTAGTCAGCAGTCTGACTCATTTAAGCTGGCTTTAGGGGGCTTAATTGGTGATCTCGGCACCACAACACGTGCGGCACATTCTGCAACAACCGGGGCAACGCTTCAAACAGCCATTAGTGAAAGTTACGCAACGGGTTCTGTCTTGTCTGGAACCTATGATACGACAGGTTCGGGCTATTATGGTACAGGCGGCTTGGTCGGTGTGGTTTATTCAAGTGGCGTCACCATTGATGATAGCTTTTCTTGGGGGAACGCGGTTTCCTCTGCCTCCTTTGGCGGGCTCGCTGGTTTTTCATCAGGTGGGACTTTTACCAATTATTATACCACCCAGTCAGGGCTAGGTAACGGTAGCCCAACGCGCACGAACGTTTATACCTCTGCCACGTTAAACACCTCAGGGGGCACTGCACTTCCCACAGGGTTTAGCGGTACGATTTGGGATATTTCATCAAGCCCGACACTTAAGGGACTTCCGGCACCGGGAAAACGCGTCTACATTCAAGAAACCACCACAGCAGGAACCTATGGCGGTTTGAGCTTTGCTTACAACCTTGTTGATTCTGCTGGTTCTGCCATTACCTTGGGCGCAGGGGATTATACTGGCCTAACAGGGGTAACAGGGACGGGCAAATACAGTATTTCAGATACAACTTCTGTTGGGAGCTATAACGTCTCTTATCTCTCAGGATTAAGTTTTACGGGTGGGTCTGCTTCAAACTTTGATCTCGCCCCATATAGTACGGCAACATCTTATACGGTAAATAAAGCTGGCCTGAGCGTAACAGCAAACAACCTGTCAAAAACAACAGGTGGGGCAGCTTATTTAGGCGGTAATGGCGTAAGCTATGCAGGTTTTGTCAATAGTGAAACCAGTTCGGTTCTGGGTGGCACATTAGCCTATGGTGGGACAAGTCAAGGTGCCACAGCAGCTGGAACCTATACGATTATTCCAAGTGGATTCACCGCAGATAACTATAGTTTTACTTATGTTAATGGTCAGTTGGTTCTAAAACTACCAGAGCCTCCCACACCACCAACGACCACAACAAATAACAATACGTCAACACCTGCCTCCACAACACCAAGACAAAGCAGTACAGCAGCACAGCAGAGCACAACTGCACCAACATCTAATAGTCTTCCGGTAGGTGGGGTAAATACAACAAGCAGCAGCTCTGTTGGAACAGGCCAGTTGGGCACGAGCGGCATTCAGGTTTCCATGGCAGCGCCTGCTAAGACGAGTCAAAGCCTTGCCGTATCCAATAGTAATATTGTTTTGGTTTCTGTACCTAAAAACATGACAACATCTGGTCAGGGCTTCAGTTTCGAGCTGCCCCAGCAGGTTAGTCAAAATATTACAACCACATCAGTGAGAGCGACACTTGTTGATGGCGCAAGCTTACCAAGCTGGCTCAGCGTAAACCCGGCAACCAAATCCTTTGAAGCCAAAGCCGTACCCGATGGCGGCCTTCCCCTTGAGGTCGTGATTAACTATGGCAACGAACAAGTGATGATGGTCATCTCTGAAAGAAACGAAAACTAATCTTTTGGTATTTTTTTGCCATTTAGATTCAGAGCGTAGCCAGAGCGCATGATCCCAAGAATGTCTTGGAGCTTATTCCTCTTCTTTCAAAAGGAAACAGAAAATTGCATTTAACGTGAAAAATTACGCCCTAAGCCGTGTCGTCTTCACCTTGGGGTGGGTTCTCAATCGTTTCATCGGTGTCATCAAAGGCATCATCAGAGAAACTATCATCTTCTTGATCATGCTCAACAGGGCCAAGATCAAGGGAGACTTCTTGGGCGCGCAGCAGGTTTTTCTGTGTGACTTTGGCAAGTTTTACGGCCTTGCGTGCTTCATAAACTTCAAGCGCAGCTTGAAAGGCCTTAACCGCGGCTTCGGCTGTTTCAGGTTTGCGGGTTTTTTGACAGAGCATAAAGAGGGCTGAGCCCAGATTATTTTGTGTTGCCGCCCATAACATGGGGGTTTGGCTTTTATTGCGCACAGCCAAGGCTTCGCGGCACGCCTCAGCGGATCGTGCAATCATATCAAGGTCACCACTTTGGCTGCCCAGCAATTGTAAAGCACGCGCCAGATGATGCTTGGCTTCTCCCCAGCGTTGTGGTGTGGCAGACGCACTAAAGACCTGTAGCGCATTTTGAAACGCTGTAATAGATTCGCGCAATGGCCTGTCGTCATCGGCAAGGGAATCTTGTTTGAATTGCAACTGCCCGATGGAAGATTGCAGGTCGGCCCATTCATTGGCAAAATTGGAGCGGGTGAAAAAATCACAGGCTTCACGCAATGACTCAATAGCTGCTTCGAGCAGGTTTTTCTCTCCGCCTAAATCATACCATGCACTTTGCGCATACCCAAGATGGCGCTTAATGATGCCTTCCAACATGGGGGATTTGCTGCGCCGCATAGAGCGCAGGGCTTTCAGGTAGGATTCTTCAGCTTCTTTAAAACGGGTGGCGTTTTTCTCATAGGTGCCTGTGGTCGCCAGCAGGTTGGCGTATCCCATTTCAAAACGCACTTGCTCATCCGTATCAAGATCGCGCATGCGTTTTTGCATGGCGGGGCGCATGGCTTCAAGGGCCGGGCTTAAGATGCCTTCAAAGGAATCATGTTGTTCTTTATTTGCTGGCACAAGCCCACTGATCACCCCGCCATAAAGATAGCCAAGCAGCTCATCATCCAACTCTGTGGGCAGGTCAATACCATCACACGGTTTGATGTTACCTGCGCGTTCATGGCGAAAGGGGTGGAGTTGGGCCATGCGCAGATGGGCGGTTTCCCCGCGGGCGCGCACTTGGCCCCAAACCAGAAGGTCGCCTTCTTGTTCTTTAAGCCAGCGTTGGGCATTAGATTTAATCTGCCCCCAAATAACGGGACTATCGCTAAAATCAGCCACTGCAAAAGCGGAATCGGTCCGGCGCACGTTAATCAGGCTGCCGCCATAATTCTCTGCTGCTGTTTTTAGCGCATTGTAAAATGTTGTGGTGATCCGGCCATCTTCATCATCAAAGAAATTTGCCACAAGAATTTCATAGGTGGCTTCGCGGCCCTTATCGCTGTTAAACAGGCGGGAGAAAAAGCCTTTCTTTTTGGCCTGGGCAGGTTCGGTTGCCCCAGGCTTTGCCGGGGGGCGGGCCATGGCTCCATCCGCAGGTGATACGCCTGCTTTTGCCAACATATCATCAGCTGTGCGCAAACGCTCAACCAGCTTGCCCATGACTTTGGAAGAAAGCTCGGGATCGTTGTGAATGCCTTTCATGAGGGCTTCAGGCGGGATTTCTTTGACCGTGGTTGTACCCACAGCGCGTGAGGTCGCACTGCGCGGGCTGCCATCAATCACGCCCATTTCACCAAAAAGCTCACCCGCTTTTAAGCTGGCAAGGCGCACGGGCCCATGCTTGCTTTTTTTGGTCAGCTCAACAGCACCTTTGACAATCACATAAGCAGAACCGCTTGGGTCACCTTCATTAAAGATGACCTCCCCGTTCTTAAGCTTTTTGATTGTGCCACTGGCGGACATGAACAAACTTCCTCTAAGTACTTATGACTTATATACTATATATAAATTACATTAAGGAATACTTATCATGTCTCGCAACCTTAATTTGGATGAAATTTCATCTGCCAAAGGGTCTTATATCCTACAGATCCATGTGATGGACAGGATTGTGCTGGATATCAAAAGCTTGAAAAACCCTGAAATTGCACAAGGGCGCTACCTCTATTGCGGCAGTGCCAATGGTCCCGGCGGCATGGGTGCACGCGTAAAACGCCATGCCAAACGCGATAAAAAAGCCCATTGGCATGTGGACCGTTTGACCATCCCTTTTGGGGTGGAAGCGTTAAGTGTTTTTGAAGGGGCATCAGAATGTGATCTGGTGGCGCATCTGTGCAAGCTTGATTTTTGTGATCAACCTTACGTGAAATTTGGCAGCTCAGATTGTGAGACTTGCACAGCCCATCTTGTGCGTATAAAGGAAGGTTTTAATATGGAAGATTGCGGGCTTAGCGCGCCAGTTTTTCATCCAAGGCGTGGTAAAGTCTTTTAAAAGTCCCTTCCCAATCGGTCGGTTTTTTCTGCCTGAAAATACGCATGTGGGGATACCATGGGCTGTCTTCACGCTCATTCATCCATCGCCAATCTGGTGTAAAAGGCAGCATCAGCCAGCATTCTTTACCCAAAGCACCAGCAAGATGGGCAACGGATGTATCAATGGTGATGATGAGATCAAGGGAATGAATAAGTGAGGCTGTATCTGCAAAATCCTTAAGTTCTTTGGCTGCATCCACAAACAGGCAATGCGCGCCTGTTGTTTCAAGCTCTTTTGCGCGTTCACCTTTTTGCAAACTAAAGACCGTAACACCTTTATAACCCGCTAAAGGGAGGAAGTGCTTTAGTTCAACTGAGCGTCGTCGATCATTTTTATGGGTTGGGCTGCCACCCCAGACAAGACCGATGTTTGCCCCGCCTTGTGGGGCCGGGCGTACCCGAAAACGCCCATCAGCAGGGGGTTTGAGAAGAGGAACCTCACCGGGGATATGATCAATATCAACGTCTAGAATATGGGCCAGACTCATTAAAGGAATCCAGACATCAAATGCAGGTGGCTTTTGACCAAAGGGCACAATTTGATCAATCCCGTCATAACCTTCAAACAATCTAATCAATTCGGGTTGGCATTCTAAAATAATGCTGCCGCCAAAGCGTTTTTTAAGCTCAGGGATTAAGCGGATAAACTGGATGGCATCGCCAAAGCCCTGTTCACGGTGGATGTAAAGCGTGCGTCCCTCAAGGGGATCGGCTTGCCAACGCGGTTGGTTGAATTTACGCGGTGGGCTTTTTTCCAGCTCCCAACGCGCATCATATTCAGCAAAACCTTCTTTTAGGCGCCCCGCCATAAGATAGGTGAGAGAGCGATCCCATCGACAATCTTTATAAGCGGGGTCTTTTGCCAGCACTTGGTTAAACAGGGTGATGGCATCGTCATATTTACCCGCATCGCGCAACACAAGGGCGGTGTTGTAAATATAAAGCAGGTTATCGGGCTCATGCTCAATGGCTTTATAATGGGCCGCAACCGATTCTGTAATGCGGTCCATATCATTAAGGACATTGCCCATATTTGAATAAGTGCCGGCATGATCATCGCGAATGGAAAGCGATTTTTGATAACAGGCAAGCGCTGCGTCATAACGGCTTTGTTTGCGCAAGGCCACAGCCATATTATTATAGGCATCGGCAAAATCGGGATTAAAGGCAATGGCTTGTGAATAAAAAGGCAGGGCCTCATCAAGCTTGTCTTCGCGGTGGTGTTTTACAGCCTGTTGAAAAAGAACTTGGGATTTCTCAAGCGGGCTGAGCGCGTCGAACTCTTTTCTTTTTTCGTCATTTTGGGTGTTCATCACTTAACGTCCGCACAAAATTGATTTTGATCTGATCCTAAACAAAGACAGGGTAGAAAAAAAGGATTAAACTTTAGAAACTATAGGTCTTTAAAGGGGAGTGTGTCATGTCTCGTGATCCAGAAATGCATCCATCTTTATTTGATGCCTACACGCCCGCCAATATTGCACAGCGTATTGAAAATGTCGCCTTGGTCAAAGCGCAGATGAACGGCTTGTCCTTATTGACGTTGGGCATTTTGGCTGGCGCATTTATTTCTTTTGGGGCGATGTTTTACACCGTTGTGGTGACGGGTTCGAGTTTAGGTTTTGGTCTAACGAAACTCATCGGCGGGCTGTCTTTCTGCCTTGGTCTGATCTTGGTTGTGGTCGGCGGGGCGGAGCTTTTTACAGGTAATGTGCTGATCGTTATGGGCTGGGCTCATAAAAAAGTGACCAGCGCGCAATTGCTGCGCAACTGGATTATCGTCTATATCGGGAATTTCATCGGGGCGGTTTTGATGGCCTTTTTGGTCTATCAATCATCTATTTTACTGGCCGCTGACGGCGAGGTTGCCCAAACTGCTATTAAGATTGGGGCAGGAAAAGTCAGCCTTGGTGCAGATGAGTTATTTGTGCGCGGCATTTTATGCAATGCACTTGTGTGTTTAGCCATCTGGTTGTGTTTTGCCGCCCATTCCGTTACCGATAAAATACTGGCAATCTTGTTTCCCATCACCGCTTTTGTAGCCCTTGGGTTTGAACATTCCATTGCCAATATGTATTTCATCCCCCTTGCTATGATGCAAGCAGGTGAGACGGTGATTAGTAACCTTGATGTGGCAGGTTTGCTGCGCAATCTGTTCTTTGTCACCGCCGGTAATATTGTGGGTGGCGGGGTGTTTGTCGCGCTGAGTTATTATTTTGTTTATTTGCGTGGGCGTGAGTGATTACTTTAAGCACTTAGTAAGGGCTGATGCCATATCGCGCATGAGGTCGAAATATTGATCAGGCCCGTTTTTATGAGACGTACCAAGCGGGTCTAAAATCCCTGTTTTGGCCTGTGTGCCTTCAACCACGCTATGGACCAATTTGGGTTTAAATTGCGGTTCGGCAAAAACACAGGTTGCGCCAATAGAGGTGATGGTTTTGCGAATGTCTTTGAGGCGCTTGGCACCGGGAATTCTTTGCGGTGAGATGCTGATGCTGCCAGCAATATTAAGGTCATAACGTTTTTCAAAAGCGCTATAGGCATCATGAAAGACAATGAACGGTTTGTCGTGAACGGGTTTTAGGCTTTCGCTGATCTCGTGGTTAAGCTTTTCAAGTCGTTCTTCCAGTTTTTCAGCATTTTCCTGATAGGTTTTTTTATGGGCTGGATCAAGTTTGATGAGTGCGCCTTCAATCGCATGGACCATCGCAACAGTTTGGATAGGGTCAAGCCAGATATGCATATCTTCATGATCGCCATGGTGATCAGCGTGATGCTCATTAGGCTCATGCATTTCAGGGTCATCTTCACCTAGGGAAACGACCATCGCTTTTGTGCTTAAGGATTTAATCGGGCCTTGCAGAAAAGTTTCCAAGTCTGGCCCCACCCAAAAAACACCATCGGCTTTTTGCAGCTTGCGCGCATCTGAGGGTTTGAGTTGATAGCTATGGGGCGATTGTGCGCCTTTTATAATCAGCTCGGGCTTTCCCACCCCTTGCATAACATTTGAGACCAAGGAATGCACAGGCGCGATCGAGGTGACAATCTCAAGCGCATGGGCGCTAAAGGAAGAGATGGAGAAAGCAAAACTGGATAGAAGGAGCACGGTCTTTTTCATCGCTTGAGGTCTCGATATGTTATATTATTACATTATTTGCGTTATGATATAACGTATGCTAAACAGCCTATCAAGTTGAATTTTTAAAGTGAGATGCCTCTCCCGTGTCACAGCAAATAGAACCATTGATCTCTTTAAAGAGCGCAGGTGTCTATCGCGCCAAGCGTTGGTTGATCCGTGATATTAATCTGGAAGTCTATCCCGGTGAGATTGTGACCTTGATCGGGCCAAACGGGTCTGGAAAAAGCACGACCTTAAAAACCGCAATTGGTTTGGAAAAGCCAGATGAAGGCCAAGCGAGACGTAAAAAAGATTTAACCATCGGCTATGTCCCGCAAAAATTTCATATAGATGGCACCATGCCCCTCACCGTGCGCCGTTTAATGAGCCTGACAAAATCATATCCCAACGATTTGATTGAAGAGACTTTAAAAAGTGTCGGGGTACTGGAATATATAGATGCCTCTGTGCAGACTTTATCAGGTGGGGAATTACAGCGCGCCCTAATCGCACGCGCCTTTATTGCCAAGCCGGATTTACTTGTGCTTGATGAGCCTGTGCAAGGGGTGGATTATGCAGGTGAGGCCGCACTTTATGATATGATCGAGGCCTTTCGTGCAGAAACTGGATGCGGTATTTTGCTCATCTCTCATGACTTACATGTGGTGATGGCAAAAACAGACCGCGTGCTCTGTTTAAACGGTCATGTCTGTTGTACCGGCACGCCCGAGCGTGTGGTCAATGACCCGCAATATCTAGAACTGTTTGGCGCGCGCGCAACAGAGTCGGTTGCCCTATACCGCCATGATCATGACCATACCCATCTGGTAGATGGGCGCGTTATGCATAAAGATGGCAGCATTACCGATCATTGTCACAATCATGATGGTCACCATGATCACAGTGCTGAAAAAGGCGGTGATCATGCTGGATGATTTCTTTATGCGCGCCCTTATTGCCGGGGTTGGTTTAGCCATAGTTGTTGGCCCGCTTGGCTGTTTTGTTGTCTGGCGGCGCATGGCCTATTTTGGCGATACCATGGCCCATTCCGCCTTGTTGGGTGTGGCACTCTCCTTCCTATTCGACATATCATTAATGATCGGTGTGTTTGGTGTTGCAGCATTGGTCTCGTTATTGCTCATCACCTTGCAAAAACGCAAAAGCCTGCCCACAGACGCGCTTTTGGGCATCTTGTCACATTCTGCCTTAGCCATCGGTCTGGTGCTGGTTGCCTTTATGGCCTGGCTGCGTATTGACTTAATGGGCTATTTATTTGGTGATATTTTATCGGTCAGTGTTGGTGATATCGCCATGATCTATGGCGGCGGGATCGCGATTTTAGCCGTTCTTGCCCTGATCTGGCGCGGGTTGTTGGCGGCAAGTGTCAGTGAGGAATTAGCCGAGGTTGAAGGCTTAAAGCCAGAGCGAACCAAGTTGATCTTTATGTTACTCATGGCTGGCGTGGTTGCCATTGCCATTAAAATCGTGGGTATCTTGTTGATTACAGCGCTGTTGATTATTCCCGCAGCCACAGCGCGGCGTTTTGCGACAACGCCTGAAGTGATGGCTGTGCTGGCGTCAATTTTCGGGGTGATGTCTGTTATTGGCGGGCTGTTTTCCTCATTGCAATATGACACGCCCTCAGGCCCATCAATTGTGGTGATGGCAGTTGTTCTCTTTATTCTTAGTTTATTACCTGCGCGACAAGGAAGAAGCTCATGAAGAAGCTCACAAAAAATCAGCAATTGGTCTTTGATCAACTGGTGAAGAACAAAACCCCGCAAAGCGCTTATGATATCCTTGATGATTTGCGTGCTGAAGGCTTGCGCGCCCCGCTTCAGGTTTATCGCGCGCTTGATAAATTGGTGGAGTTTGACCTTGTACATCGCCTTGAAAGCATGAATGCCTTTGTGGCTTGTGCCCATGACCATGATGAAGCTCATCACCATCATCATGGTGGGTTTTGCGCATTTGCCATTTGTAATGACTGTGGATCAGTAAATGAGTTTAACGATCCTGTCATTGCAGGCCAGCTGCAAAATTGGGCTGGCAATGAGGGTTTTAAGACCCAAAGCACGACGGTGGAACTACGTGGATTGTGTGAGGGCTGTCAGCCTAATTAAAAGAGTGGATGGCTGGTGTTGCTGGCTTCAATTAACAGACTTGTGCCAAGCAGGGTAATGAACAAACCACCCACAAAGGCCGCGCCAAGAGAAAGCCGTTCCAGTAAGGCGCTGGACTGTTTTTCAGCCAGCATTAAGGCACCTTTTCTAAAATAAACCGCTAGGATCGCAAGGCCACTGACCGTAAGGGCCGTGCCAAAGGAAATGGCAAAGATTGAGGCAATCCCGCCCCAACGAAGCCCGACGATTTCTGCAAAGATCAAGACAAGCACGGAGCCGCTGCATGGGCGAATGCCAATGGAGAGAATAATCGCAATGCTATCGCGCAGGCGGGTGTTTTGGGTGAGCATTTCAGCGCTTGGCGCATGGGCATGTCCGCAGGTGTTGCAATGCCCATCCTCATGTGTGTGCTCATGATCATGATGGTGGTCGTGATGGCTTGTTGTTTTATATTTTTTTAAAAAGGCGCGCCCTGCACGCACCATGAGCATAAGCCCAATAAGTCCGATCAGACCAAAGCTGACCATCTCTAAAATGGGGACGGCGTCTTTGGCTGTGCTGCGCGAAAGCCCGATAATGCCAACTAAGCCTTCAACAAGGATAATGGCGCTTAACCCTTGCACAAAGGCTGAGGCAAAGGAGAGGAAGATGCCGCGTTTAAGCAGGCTTTCATGGCTTAAAAGATAGGTGCTGATGATGGCCTTGCCATGACCGGGACCTGCAGCATGAAACACCCCATAAAGGAAGCTTACCCCCACCATGGCCCAGATGGCCTGAAGGCCACCGTCTTGTAATGCGCGAATGGCTGAGGCCAACTCACGGTGAAAGGCTTGTTGTTGTGTGCGGATATAAAATACCAGTTCTGACCAATATCCGGCCTCACTGGCAAGGGCTTCAACGGGGAAAAGCAGGCAAAAACCAAACAGGGCGATAATTATGGGCATGAAAGCTCAACCGTTTCAGAAAAATACACACCAATGCCATCGCCTGCGGTTTCATCTTTATCCATGTCAGCAGCCATCAGGCTTAATTCTTTGGGCGGTTCGGGTTTTTTCATGGCATAGCCACAGCCCATGGATTTTTCCCCAATTAACTGGATAGGATCCCCTTCTGCGGCATGGAGGATTTCCACATAATAGGTCGGGTCATAAACCGCATAATCAATCTTGTGGGTTTTAGGATCAATGGGTTGGGCAAGAGTGACGGTAAATTCCATCCATAGGCGGTTTTTCTCAACATGGGTTTTATAGTCAGTAACAGGCTGGGAGGCAGCTTTTTTGCCATCGACATTGATAAAAGTGAAATAGGAATATTCCGACAGGTTTTTCAAATTCTGCTGAGCAAGATCGTTCAGGGCTTTTTGATCATAGTTTCCCTTGGCATCGGGTGTCATTTCTTCCAATGTGAAGGCAGAATAAAAATCATCAAATAACCAGCCAACCCAAAGCCCGCTGACTTTACCGTCTGGGTCAAAGATCAATGCTGTTTCCAGATCAATCCATGTATGGGGATGGGCATGGAGCTTTTGCACATTGCTTAAAAATAAGGTGCAGAACAACAAGCTGGTTAGGATGAATTTCAACGCTGGCCTCATAAATATCAGTGATCAGGGTTTGGTTGCGAGAACTTGTACAACCGCACCTTTACCATGATGCAGCTCGCCTTCAATAATGTCACGTTCGCATTCTTTTATATGATTAAAGGTGAGCCCTTCAAGCTGCTTTTTCAGGGACGTTGCCTCCATCATCAGCTCAACCACAGGCGGGCCACCCGTTTTAAACGCGAGCTGGGCAGGTGTGTAGCCTTCAAGTAAAAAGACGCCGCCTTTTTTTAAGCCCTTAACGCAGGCTTTATGGGTTTTTTCCTGCAATGGTTTGGGCAGATGGCAAAAGATGGAAATGATCGCGTCCCACTCACCTTCTTTTATATCATATTGGGCAAGATCAGCATGTTCGGTGGTGAGGCTAACGCCTTGTTGCTTTGCAAGTTTTTGGGCTTTTTCCAAGCCAACTGAGGAGGCATCCACAGCGGTGACGCTATGGCCTTGGCTTGCCAACCAAACCCCGTTGCGCCCCTCGCCATCGGCTAAGCACAGGACTTTTCCTTTGGGCAGCTGGTCTGCCATTTGTACTAAAAAGTCATTTGGCTGGGTGCCATACATATAGTCGTCGCTGTTGTATCTTTCATCCCACATGGCAATGTCCTTTCCATATCATTTAAAGCAAATATAGAAGTTTTTTTAAGGGGCGAAAGGGCTGTTTTGTTTTTAGTTATGCCTTAACTCTGATAAGCATAAAGAAACAAAAGGAAAGTATCTGTGATGAGTCACCTCCCTTCAACCATGTCAGCTGTTGTTTTAACCGGACATGGCGGTCCTGAAAAACTGGAATATAAAACGGATGTTCCCGTACCCACCCCGGGTAAAAATGAAGTGCTGATCAAGGTGGAGGCCGCAGGGGTCAATAACACCGATATCAACACACGTGTGGGCTGGTATTCCAAAGGCGGCGATGATGATGCCTCATGGGGGGGCAATCCATTCGTTTTCCCGCGCATTCAAGGTGCGGATGTCTGTGGGGTGATCGTGGGGCTAGGTGAAGGTGTGTCTCAAGACCGCTTAGGTCAGCGTGTGATGATTGAGCCGTGCTTGCATGAAGCCAAGGGTGAACCGCTGGACCAGCCGTGGTATTTCGGTTCTGAATGTGATGGCGGTTTTGCGCAATATTGTGTTGTGTCATCAAAATATGCCTATGGCGTAAAAACGGATTTAACCAGTATAGAACTGGCGTCTTTTCCTTGTTCATATTCTACCGCTGAAAATATGCTGACACGCAGCAATGTAGGCGCGGGTGATCGCGTACTTGTAACCGGGGCCTCTGGCGGGGTAGGCTCAGCCGCTATTCAGTTGGCAAAGGCACGTGGGGCGCATGTAATTGCGCTGACCAGCCTATCAAAGGCAGAAGGCTTGCTTGAGATCGGGGCGGACCAAACTCTTGATCGCAGCCTTGGCCTGCTTGATCAGATTGAGCGCAATTCAATTGATGTGGTCATCGATCTGGTGGCAGGGCCGAGCTGGCCAGATTTATTGGAAGTCTTGCGACCAAAGGGGCGATATGCAGTTTCCGGTGCCATTGGTGGGGCCATGGTCGAGCTGGATGTACGCACGCTTTATCTTAAGGACTTAAGCTTTTTTGGCTGTACGGTGATTGAGCCTGAAGTCTTTGGTAATCTCTGTTCTTTAATTGAAGCGGGCAAGATCAAGCCTTTGGTGGGCAAGACCTATCCTTTAAATGAGATCAATGAGGCCCAAGTGGCTTTTCAGGAAAAACAATATATCGGCAAGATCGTTTTGACAGTGTGAAGGTAAAATAAATGGCGCGCGACACAATCCTATTTGATATCAATGAAACTGTTTTGGACCTTTCGGGTTTAAAACCTGCTTTTGAAGAGACCTTTAAAGACCCTGGCGTTATTTCCACATGGTTTGCCATGTTACTGCATAATTCAACCGTCTGTGCCTTAACCGATGTGAAAACCGGATTTGCCAGTTTAGCAGGTGCTATGCTGGATGCGGTTGCGGCGCGTCGCGGAATGGAGATTTCAGATGAGCAGCGCACAAAAATGCTCAGTGGTTTTGCCAGCTTAAAGCCCCATGGTGATATTATTCCCGCCCTTGAAAAATTGCGCAGTGCAGGATATCGCACGGTGGCATTCTCTAACTCTTCCTTGGAACTGGTGAGTAACCAGATCAAAAATGCGGGCCTAAGTGCGCATTTTGATGAGGTGATTTCTGTTGAGGAAACCGGAAGCTTTAAGCCCGATGGCAAAGTCTATCAGTTTGTAGCAGATAAGGTGCAGCGCGACATCGCTGATCTGCGCCTTGTTGCTACCCATGACTGGGATACACATGGGGCGATGGTTGCTGGCATGAAAGCGGCTTATATTGATCGCTCAGGCGCGCCCTATCATCCGTTATTTAAACGTCCTGATGTTTATGCAAGCAATATGAATGACGTGGTTGATGAAATCATTACTGATGATGCTTAATCGACCTGCTCCCATGGGGTGTTTTTCGCGATTTTCTCAATAAGGAAATCAATGAAAACCCTTACCTTTGCCGTTAAGACATTAGATTTTGGATAAAGCAGCCACAGGGCTGATTGGTCATCAACTTCATAGTGGGGTAAGACCTGTATGAGTTTGCCCTGTTTGATTTCTTGATGAATAATCCATGTGGAGTTTAGTGATATACCTGCGCCAGCAAGGGTGGCGGCCTTTTGGCACATGCCATTATCAATGATTAAACGGCGTTTGGCTTTTTGTGGGGAGAACTGCCCGTTGGTTTCTTCCGGACCAATCAAGAGACGGGTGACAAAGTTTTTAAACCCGATCAGTTGATGGTTTTCAAGCTCATCGGGATGTTGGGGAATGCCGTATTTTTCAAGATAGCTGGGTGCGGCGCAAAGTATACGGCGATCATTACTGAGTTTGCGCCCAATTAAGCTTGAATCCTTAATAGCAGAATTGCGCAAAGCCAGATCAAAGCTGCCTTCGATTAAATCAAATTGTGAATCTGAAAGCTGAAGCTCAAGATTGACTTCTGGATGGAGCTCGAGAAATTCAGGCAGGATCGGGGCGATATAGGTCTGGGCAAAAGAACTTGGCGCAGTAAAGCGCAATGTGCCGCTCACCATGGCATTACCTTGGCCCAGCGCGGCACGTCCTGCTTCTTCTTGAGCGATCATTTCTTTGGCATAGGGCAGGAAATCAGCGCCTTCCAAGGAAAGGGAAACTTTGCGGGTGGAACGGTGAAGCAAGTCTGCCCCGAGGCTATGTTCAAGCTTGCTTAGTCGCGCACTGGCAACCGCAGGCGCCATGCCAAGTGAGCGACCAGCCGCACTGATATTGAGTTTTTCAGCACAAAGAACAAAAAGGCGAAGGCTGGCTGTATCCATTACATTATATCCATTTTGCGAATTATAAATTTAATTATACGGCATTTATATCGTAAATGAGAAGAATATAGTGAAGCCAATTGAAATAACCCATTAAGGATTGGCGTATGAGATATGAAGGAAAGATATATCGCCCTTGGCCTGAAGCCGAGAGTTTGTTGATACAGGTGACATTAGGTTGTTCAAACAACAATTGCACCTTTTGCACCATGTTCAAGGATAAGACATTTAAAAAGCGCAAAATCGAAGAGATCTATAAGGATATCGAAATGGCGCGCAAATTTTATCGCCATGTGGACTCCATCTTTTTGGTTGATGGTAATGTCATGGTGCTTAAGACAGAGTTCTTGTTAAAAGTGGTGCGAAAAATCAAAGAGGTTTTCCCCGAAGTACAAAATATCTCGCTTTATAGTGAGCTCAATGATTTGCGCCGAAAAACCGTTGAAGACTTGATTGAGTTGCGACAAGCCGGTGTGACACTGCTTTATGCGGGGCTTGAATCCGGTGATCCGGTTGTGCTTGAAAATATCAAAAAACGCATGAGCCCCAAGCAGGCCCTTGAAGGGATGAAAAAGGCAAAAGCTGCAGGCATTGATGTGCTTTTGTCCTTTATCTTTGGCCTAGGCGGGCGAGAGCGTTCTAAAGAACATATTGAAGCAACAACGAGCTTGCTTAATGAATTAGAGCCTGAACAAATTGCGCCGATGGCGCTGGCGGTTCAGCCGGAAAGCGAGCTGGAACAAGAGGTGCTTTCCGGTGAATTTATTTTGCCTACCCCTGCGCAAATTTTGCAGGAAGAGAAATATCTTTTAGAAAACCTTGGTGATTTTGAAACCTATTATTGGGGCGATCACGGCAATAATATTGTGCCGCAAAAAGGGATGTTTCAGCCTTTGCGCAAGGAGTTCCTTACAAATATTAATAATGAGATTGTATCTAACCCGATTGTACATGAAGATGTACATCGCACCTTTGCTTGGTAACATGGTTTGCCTGATCAGGAGAAAATAATGCAAAAAACAATTCTATTAACCGGCGCAACGGACGGTATTGGTCTGGAAACCGCAAAAATGTTACTGGGCCAAGGCCATCGTGTTTTGCTCCATGGGCGCAACCCCGCCAAGTTAGCAGATGTAGAAAAGATGCTGACAGAGAGTTTTGAGGGGGCTGAGCTGGAAAGTTATGTGGCTGACCTGTCTGAGCTTGATGAGGTGAGACGTTTTGCTAAAGAGGTGCTGGATAAACATTCCCATCTGGATGTGTTGATCAATAATGCAGGCATTTTAAAAACCAGTAATGTGAAAACAAAAAGCGGGCTCGATGTGCGCTTTGTGGTCAATACGCTGGCACCTTATTTATTGATGCAAAAATTGATGGCGACCTTGGGGGCGACATCGCGTGTGGTGAACCTGTCTTCTGCTGCTCAAGCTCCTGTTGACTTAAGTGCGTTTCGCGCTGAGAAATCTCTGGATGACATGGCAGCTTATGCGCAAAGTAAATTGGCTATTACCATGTGGTCGCGCCAATTGGGCTTGGAACATGAAGAAACAGGCCCCATGATTGTTGCGGTAAATCCGGGCTCTTTGCTTGCCAGTAAAATGGTGAAAGAGGGTTTTGGGGTCGCCGGAAGTGATTTGTCCATTGGGGCAGATATTCTTGTGCGCGCAGCTTTAAGTGATGAGTTTATCAACGCCTCAGGTCAGTATTTTGATAATGACGCCAAACGCTTTGGCCCCCCACACCCCGATGCACTAAATGTGCAAAAAACCAATGAGGTGGTGGAACTGATTGAGAAACTTATCGCTTAAGAAATTAGGCGGTGAATTTTAAAAAAATCTGTTATGTTTTTAGGAGAGATATAAAACCAAGAAAGACAAATAGGCCATATGGATAGCTTACTTAGTGCAATTGATTATCAAGACCCGGCATGGATTGCCATTGCCTTTATCTTTGGCCTGATGTTCCAGCAATTTAAACTCCCGCCTATGGTGGGGTTCTTGCTGGCGGGGTTTATGTTGCATTTGCTTGGGGTGCAGCAAGACAGCTTTCTAACCGAAATTGCGGATCTGGGTGTGACCCTCTTGTTATTTACAATCGGGTTGAAACTGGATTTAAAAAGCTTACTCAAACCAGAAATTTGGGCCACCACGCTCAGCCATATGGGGATTTCAGTCCTTGTTGGGATTGTCTTTATTTTAGGCTTGGGCGGGGTCGGGATTTCAATCTTTTCCGGAATTGATCTGGCGACCACAGCGATCCTTGCCTTTGCCTTATCTTTTTCAAGTACCGTTTTTGCGGTAAAAACACTGGAAGACCGCGGCGCGCTATCTTCACGCTATGGGCAAATCGCCATTGGCGTGTTGGTTATGCAGGATATTGCTGCGGTGACTTTTTTGGCTCTTTCAACGGGCAAAGTGCCTTCCATTTGGGCGTTGAGCCTGTTTTTGCTCATACCGGGGCGTCATATTCTTGCAAAAGCATTGGAGCTCAGCGGGCATAAAGAGCTGTTGACGATTTTCGGCTTTTCTATGGCCTTGGGCGGGGCGGCTGTTTTTGAACTGGTGGGGATGAAAGGTGACCTTGGGGCCTTGGTCATCGGTATTTTGCTTGGCACAAGTAAGAAAAGTAACGAGCTTGCCCATACGCTTTTGGGCTTTAAAGATGTGTTTTTGGTCTGTTTCTTCTTAACCATTGGCCTAACAGGCCTCCCCACATTTGAGACCTTTGGCGCAGCTGCCCTTTTATTGCTGCTTATTCCGCTTAAGGTTTTTCTTTTTTATCTTCTCTTTACCCGGTTTCGCCTGCGCGCACGTGGCAGCACACTTGCGACATTGTCGCTTGCAAACTATAGCGAGTTCGGCCTGATTGTGACCGCCATTGCCATTTCTTCGGGCATGTTAGAAAGCCAATGGCTCACCGTGGTCGCCCTTGCCCTTTCCGCCTCCTTCGTGATTGCATCACCCTTTAGTTATCTTGCTGATAAGTTCTATACCCGTTATCGCCATATCTTGAAGAGCTTTGAAACAAAGTCCCGTCTTAAAGGGGATGAGAATATCAATATTGCGCAAAACTCAATCTTGATTTTTGGCATGGGGCGTGTGGGCCGCGCCGCTTATGATGAAATGAAGGAAACGAGCGCGGATAATATTTTAGGGATTGATCAGGACCCTATAGAGGTTGAACGTCTTACAAAAACAGGGCGCTCGATTATCTATGGCGATGCAACCAACCCCGAATTTTGGTCGCGCATTGATCATGGGCATCCGTGTGTTGAGCTGATCTTGCTCGCCATGCCTAACAGTTCATCCAATATCATGGCGGCAAAACAGTTGCGGGCAAAAAACTATCAAGGCCCCATTGTGGCGATTACAAAATATGAAGATGAATATAGCGAGCTTGAAGCCGCGGGTGTGAATGAGACCTATAACATCTATGCAGAAGCGGGTAGTGGTGCAGCCAGTAAAATGCAAAGCCTCTTTCGCCCTGATTAATGAACAGGAATAAAAATGCCAAAATCTGATGTTCTCTTTGAGCCTTTAACATTGCCCTGTGGAGAGGTCCTTAAAAACAGGATTGCCAAATCTGCCATGTCCGATTCTTTAGGCGACGGTACAGGCCATCCAACAGCGCCGCAAAATAGGCTTTACCAACGCTGGGCGCAGGGTGGGCTGGCTGTCTCAATTATTGGTGAGGTGCAGTGCCTTTCAGGTTTTGCAGAAAAGCCCGGTAATTTGGTGCTGAATGAAAATTCTGAGCTCGAGCTTTTTCGCAAACTCGCAAAATATGGTTGTGAAAATGGCGCTAAACTGTGGTTGCAACTCGGTCATGCAGGTGCCCTTTCTTATGCACCAACAAGCTCACCTAAAGGGCCAAGCGCATTGGATTTGCCGGGCTTGAGCTGTGAAGAGCTGACAAGAGATGAGATTAAATCGTTGCCCAGCCAATTCGCAAAAACGGCCTTGCTTGCCAAACAGGTGGGCTTTGGCGGTGTGCAGGTCCATGGCGCCCATGGGTTCTTGCTCAGCCAGTTTTTATCGCCGCTGTTTAACAAGCGAACGGACGACTATGGTGGTGAAATTTCAAATCGAATGCGTTTGTTGCTTGAGGTGATTGAAGCTGTACGGACTGCTGTGGGGGATACTTTTCCCATTGCGCTAAAGCTTAATTCTTCTGACCAGCTTGAGGGGGGCTTAAGCGAGGAAGAGGCCCTTGACGTGGTTGGTGCGCTGGAGGAGACTTCCGTTGATTTAATTGATATCAGTGGCGGGACATATTTTCCCGGTGCAAAGGCGGCTTCAGACGGGGCAGGCAAGGGGCCATATTTTATCGAGTTTGCCAAACGTGCCCGTGGGCTGACGACAAAGCCTTTAATGCTAACGGGTGGGTTTAAAACACGGGCGCAGGCAGAAGAGGCAATTGCATGTGGGGTTGTAGATATGGTCGGTTTGGCCCGTGCGCTTGTTTTAGAACCATCCTTGCCCAACCTTTGGCAAAAAAACGAGAGGCTTGAGCCAAACTTTCCTCGATTTAAAAATGCCCCTGAGGGAGGGGTTACCGCATGGTATACCATGGGGATGACGAATATCAGTAATGAGATTGAAATGCCGGATACGGGAAGCTTAGAAAAAGTGATACAGGATTATGAGGCGCGAGATCAAAAGCGCATAGAGGTCTGGCAAAAATATTTTAGTGAAAATACTATCTGAATGTAGGCATTCTTGGTTTTGAAAATCAGGCAGAAAATGCTATCCTTATTTTCTCTTAATTAAAGATACATGGCTCGTGAATATGAAATTTTATAGCTATATTTTCTTTCTCTGTTGTTTCTTTTGGTCTGCTATTGCAATGGCAGAGCCTCTCAATGTGGGGGTGATTAATTTGAAGCCATGGGGCAGTGTTTCAAAAGAACGCCAGTTTGTTGGTCAGCATATAGATTTCTTTAATACCCTCTCACAAAGAACAGGTCTTAAATTCAATTATCAGATCTTATCAATCCCGACGATTAAGCAGGGGTTGAAGACGGGTGAAATTGATATGACGGTGATCTTTAAGCGGGCAGAAATGGCGCGTTTTGTCGAGTTTGTTGGTTTGGTCATGCCGTATAATTATTACCTTGTGGGCAAAAGTGGCGTGCGCTTTGATGAAGAAAAAGCTCGGCGGGTTAAAAGAGTTGGCTATATCCGCGGCGAAGAAGATGTCGCCCATAAATGTTTCACGGATAAATATAACGCTACAGCCAAAATGTTTCCGGCAAATGATTATGGTAATCTTTTAAAGCAATTAAAGCATGATCGAATTGAAGGTGCCGCCATTCCTTCAAAAGGGCTAAAGGCTTACTTGAGTGATTTTGGTGAGAATGAACAAGTGATCAGTAATTTGTTTATCTTATGCGAAAATGAAGCTTATCTACAAACCTCCTTTAAATCGGCCGTCTTAACGCCAGATAAGATTGACCTAATGCGCAAAGAACTTCAGAAAATGCGCGAAGATGGTACGATCCAACGTATCGCTGATAAATATCAAGAGCTTCCAAATTAAAGGGCTGTTTTTTGCAGACCTTATAACTTAACAAAGATTTATTTTAGCTTGGCTGTAAAACCCTTATAGTATGAGATGAGTATAATAAGGGAGCATTTAATGCGTGCTGGAAAGACCTTGCCCATAGGTTTGTTTTTCGTGATGTTTTGTCTTGTTGCAGGGATGGTACCTGTGAAAGCACAAAATGTAACGATTGCCCTAAACTCATGGTGCCCCCACGTATGTGTGCCTCAAGTAGATTCAAACAGATTAGGCTATACTACTGAAATCATTGAGAAGTCCTTGGTTGATGCGGGCTATTCAATAAATTATGTGAAGGCCCCTTGGGCGACGATTGTAAAGATGGCACGTGATGGCAAAGTCGATATCGTCGGGTCTGCTTATAAACAAGAATTACCCACCATGCTGTTTGTTGAAATGCCCAGCGGTATGGCGGTTGAGCGGGTTTTTAGCCTGAAAAGTAATCCGTGGAGCTTCAAGGGCGTTTCCTCCTTAAGTCAAATTTCAAAAATCGGGACCATTGAAGGGGCTGATTATAATAATCCTGAGCTGATGGATTATTTGAAAAAGGCAGAAAATGTTGCGGTATTTTCAGGTCATGAAATTGTTAAACAGCATCTCACCCAATTAATGCGCCAGCGTATAGAAGCTTTCATTGGTGATGAGTTTGTAACGCTATGGAATGCAAAGAAGTTAAGCTCAACATTGGAGGTAAAGAGCTCTCCCCCCGTCAGTGGTTTGGCCCCTCTTTATGTGGCGGTCTCCCCAAGTCATCCAGAGCATAAAAAGCTTTTAAAGATCATTAATGATGGGATCACGGCATCCATGAAAACGGGTGAGTTCGCCAAAGTCCTTGGGACATATAATTTAACCCCGTGGTGGGAATGAGGGGCAAAAAGGGTGGTGCCTTTTCTATTGGGCCCAAGGCCATTGCCGAGCACAGGCGTCACAGTGCAGTGAAAGATTATTGTTTGGCGGGGGCAATCTGAGGAATGTTAAACTTCTTAAAAACAGGATTGATTTTGCCTGAGGCCATAAGCTCTGAGTGAGACTGGTTGAACGCTTCTAAAAGTTTATTCCCTCTTTTATTTTTAGCAAAACCAATGTGTAGACCAATGGTTCCTTTTAGTCTCCCCGCTTCTTTTAGGACATCCGTTTGTTTAGTTTCAGATAACATGTATTTCATGACAGTTACATCTTCTAAGGTCACATCAACTCGACCATTTTTTAATAAACGAATAACGGTTTCTATGTGATTGTTGATTGGGTTCCAACGAGAGACATTGGGTGAAGTCTCAACATAGTTTTGGTAATCCGGGTCAAGTGCAGTGTAATCGTATCCACGGACATAGAGCACTTTTTGCTTGTCTAGAGAGGGGATGCCTGAATACTGCCAATTGTTATCACTTCGAACGAAAAAACCACCAATCTGATTGGCTATAGGTAAGCGGGAAAGGCTGATTTCCACGGGTGAATGATCATCCAATGCTCCTACAGCATCAATCTTACCCGTTTCAGTGAGCTTAATAGAACGTGCAAAAGGCAAGACCTTAAATTTTACCTTAAAACCGGCGTGAGTGAAGACCGTTCGAATGATTTCAGGGTTTAAACCGGTAATGATGCCATCATCTTTTACAATGATATAAGGTGGGTAATGCAACACGCCCACCTGAACCGTTTTCTCATCAGCAATGGCGTTATGACAGAATGTAAGAACTGTCCAAAAAAAGCACATTGTGATGAGTCTGAAGAGCATTGTATCTCTATTGCAGTTTGTTCTTGGAAGGGTAGGGTTTAAAAATAATAATCGAAATGCGTTTGTTAGTACAGCGAGTATCAAAGCGATCGTTCTTAAACTGCTTAACTACGATATGGCTGAAATTTTACCTCAGGTAATTCCATAGAAGAGGGGATAGTATCTGAGAACATGGCGAGTGGTTTATCTCCGCTTAACATGAGATCAAGTTCTTTTTCTTCATGAGGGCCCACACCTTCAGGGAGATTATTATCTATTGTCATGGAACAAACTTTACAGGTTCATAAATGTTGAAATCACCATTTTTAAAAAGAATAGCAATTGTGGATGATAAAAGAAATGAAGAGGCATTTCCTTTTTCCCAACTAGCATTCCTAAATGAGAAGTTCACGCTGGATTTTTCAAACCCAGTTACTTTTTTTGTAGGAGAGAATGGTTCTGGAAAATCAACAGTGTTGGAAGCGATTGCTGAAGTATGTGGCTTTCATAAAAGTGGCGGAAGTCATATGCATCAGAATTATCATTCTGATGATGGTGTTGAATCTACTTTGTCAGATGCCTTATCAGCTTCGTGGTTGCCAAAAGTTAATCAGGGGTTCTTTTTTCGGTCAGAAAGTTTTTTTAATGTAGCCAGATATGTGGATACGGAAGGTTATCCAACATTTAACTTTTATGGAGGAAAGGCATTACATTCTCAAAGTCATGGTGAATCATTTTTAGCTGTTTTTTCGAATGCATTTGTGACAGATGAAAGGCAAATGTTTTTAATGGATGAACCTGAAACGGCTTTATCTCCGCAACGTCAGTTAAGCTTTCTATCTTTACTCAGTGAATGGGAAAAATCAGGAAATTGCCAATTAGTTATTGCAACCCATTCTCCCATCCTTTTGGCTTACCCCAATGCTCGAATTATCGAATTCACACCAGATGGTTTGAGGGATGTAGAATATGAGGAAACAGAACATTATAAATTTACCAAGACCTTCTTGAATAACCCACAGAGATACTTGAAAGAGTTGATGGAGTAGGGTCTCTATGGTAGCTAACAAATACCTGTCATCCTCGCGCATGCGGGGATCTCTCATAATTCAACAAAGATTCCCGATCAGGCCGGGAATGACGAAAGAACCTTATGCTTAACTACGACATGCCCTTATACCGTCCGCCTTCTGAAGGGGATAATCTGATTATTCAGGCTACGCTTGGCTGTAGTTTTAATCAGTGTTCTTTTTGTTCCATGTATAAGACGAAGGACTATCGCCCACGTGATTTGGCAGATGTTTTTGCTGATATTGATCAGGCAGCGC
The DNA here is from genome assembly GCF_900093605.1 of Candidatus Terasakiella magnetica. NCBI lineage: Bacteria > Pseudomonadati > Pseudomonadota > Alphaproteobacteria > Rhodospirillales > Terasakiellaceae > Terasakiella > Terasakiella magnetica. The sequence continues at coordinate 14,736 of NZ_FLYE01000007.1, read as the reverse complement.
GTGTTTGGCCTGAGGCGCATCGGATCTTTCTGGCGGATGGGGATGCATTGACCCTGCCTATGGATAGTCTGCGTGCAATTTTGGATAAGCTCCATGCAACATTTCCCAATTTAAACCGGGTCTCGGCCTATGCGACACCGGGCAATATCTTAAAGAAAACATCTGAAGAGTTGGTCGAGCTGCGTGAGCGCAAGATGCCCTTATTTTATGTGGGTATTGAATCCGGTGCGCCTGTGATGTTGAAAAAAATCACCAAAGGGGCCTCACAAAAAGGCATTGCAGAAAGCCTGATTAAAGCACGCGAAGCTGGCCTTAAAATATCGGCAACCGTGATTTTAGGCTTGGGTGGGCAGAAATATTGGGAAGAGCATATTGATGGTACGGTGGACTTACTCTCCCAAGCACCCGTGACCTATCTCTCAACCTTGCAGCTTTATCTTGAAGAGATCGCTTATGATGAATTCATGAAAAAGTTTGGGGAGCCGTTTGAGGCGCAAGGTGATATGGCGGTTCTGGCAGAGCTGGAACGCCTGCTTGCAAACTTGAAACCGCCTGCACCTGTAATTTTTCGCTCAAACCACGCCTCGAACGCCTTGGCCTTGGCGGGTAACCTGCCTAAAGATCAGGCCCGCCTGTTGGCAGAGGTCCAAGGGGCGATGGCAGGGTCAAATGCCATACGCCCACGTTTTATGCGCCGTTTGTGAGCCTTATTTAACCTCTTCCATAAAGCGGCTAACGGCTTCATGCAGGGAGGTTGCACTATCACCTAGGCGACCTGAAGCTTGGGTAAGCTGGTCTGCTGTTGAGCTGTTCTTTTCTGCTGCATTTTTAATGATGTCGGATTTTTCCGCAGCAAAGTTTGTTCCTTCTGAAGCCTGTTGAACAGAGCGGGCAATTTCAGAAGTTGCCGCGCCTTGTTCTTCCATGGCTGTGGCAATGGAAGCGGAAATTTCATCCATAGAGGAAATAACATCTGTGATGTTGCGAATGGCGGTTACTGAGTTTTTGGTCGCATCTTGGATCGCACTGATTTGCTGGCTGATCTCTTCTGTAGCGCGCCCTGTCTGGTTGGCAAGGTTTTTGACTTCAGAGGCCACAACGGCAAAGCCTTTTCCCGCTTCACCTGCACGTGCGGCTTCGATGGTGGCATTTAGGGCGAGCAAGTTTGTTTGATCCGCAATGTTTGTGATTAATTCAAGGACCTCACCAATACGATCAGCAGCTTGTGTTAAGCCTTCGACCTGGTCATTTGTATGAGAGGCCTGGATAACGGCATTTTGTGCAATCTCAGAAGACCTGCTGGCCTGTTGGTTGATCTCATTAATGGAGCTGGTGAGTTCTTCTGCTGCTGAAGCAACCGTTTGCACATTGTGGCTGGCATTATTGGAAGCCTCAGAGACATCACTGGCAAGGCTAACGTTATTTTGAGCTGTCTGGCTCATGGATGAAGCGGTGCTGTCAATTTGATTGGCGGCTGTTGAGACATCACTAATCACGCTGCCAATGACCGTGTCAAAACCAAGAATGGCTTCTTGGCGTTTTTGGCTGCGTTGATGGGCTGCTTGTTCTTCTTCTTCTTTTTCACGGGTGAGCTCTGCGGTTTTTTGCATGTTATTTTTAAAGACCTGAACGGCGCGGGCCATATCGCCAATTTCATCTTGGTTCTCTGTGTTTGGAATATCGGTATTAAGGTCGTTATTGGCAAGGAACCCCATGTTTTTTGAAAGCTCTTCAATGGGCTGGGCAATGGATTTTTTTGCTTTGTTAGAGAAGAAAAGAGCTAAGGCAAAGCCGCCAAGGGTGATGAGGATCATGATTGTTGCTGTGCTGGACATGTGGCTTTGCATGCGTGCAACACTGGCATCCATATCATCATGGATGAGTTCTTCTGCATCGTCTGCTAATTGGATGAAATGTTCAAAGGCACCATCAAATTTTTCATCAGACTCACTACCCGCAGCTAAGTTTGTTTGGCTATTTTTACTGCGATGTTCAGCAACTTGGGAAATTTGCAAGATATCAGAGCTCAGCTTTTCAGCTTCTGTAGCAAAGTTTACATTACTAATGGATTTTATGGCGTCGCTGGCAAGTTTGAAGTCAGCTGCGACATCACTAAATTTCACTTCCTCATCACCTGCCAAAAACTCTTCGAGGAAGAGGTGACCATTGGCAAGGCGGTATTTTGCCGTGCTTACGGCATCAACAATTGTGAGGGCCTGTTCTGCGGGAAGAGTTTTGCCGCCTTGGGAAAGGGCGCTTAGACGTTCTTGTACGGTTTCATAAAGTTTATCAAATTCTTGGTCTGCGTTTGAGCCTGTGCCTGCATGGGCATTAAGCTGTCCATAACGCTCTTTGGCAGAAGTGATAAATTCAAGGACAGAGGTGCGCACAGCATTCATTTTTGCAATAACAGCCTCAGACTGACTTGCAACAAAGGTGCCTTCATCATTTGTGCCCCCTTTAAGAATGGCGTCCGTATACCATAATGTTTCATCAAGGAGTTTCCATACCTGAGTAATATCTTCCCCCGCATCGCCAGACATAATTTCTTCAAAAATTAAATGGGCTTGGGTGGCTGTAAGTTTTACCTCCATTGCGGCATCACCAAGCGGGGCAAGGTTTGTGCTAACTTCGTAGCCCTCATTCCCGATGCTTGATGAAAAGTGATATCCGGCATATCCCGTGATCGCGACAACAATAGCCATTGCAGAAAAAAGGCGAAAAAGCCTTTTGCCGATAGTTATATTTGTAAGCATGGGATATCTCCGGTTGCGTTAGTGTAAAACATCGTCAACTGCAAATGCGAATTATTATGAGCTGATCACAAAGATAGTAGCTTATCTGTAAAGTCAGGTCGAGTACGTTGCATATTTATTATTGTTTTTTGATCAACGTCTTGATCTTTCTCTATGGCTCAGTCACACTTGGAATAGTTCAAAAGTTGGGGAGAAGATCATGCCGTTTGTGCAGCGTGATACATCGGGTCAAATCACAGGAATTTTTCAGCAGTCTCAGGATGGTGCTGATGAAGAAATTCCTCTAAATCACCCTGATATTCTGGCCTTTTTGAATACACAAGATGGCGCTGCCGCAACCTTGCTGGATTTGGCAGAAAGTGACATGGCCATGGCACGTGTTATTGAGGATTTAATTGAAATTCTAACCCTTAAAGGGGTGATTGACCTTGATGATTTACCCGCAGCAGCCCGTGATAAACTTAATCAAAGGCAGGAATTGCGCTACTCTTTAGAAGAGGCCTTGGCAATGTTTGGTGGAGGTAAGGTGATTTAATGGCCTCCCTTTACATACGTCTGGGTGGTGAACCTGCCATGGAAGCATTGGCTGAATTTCTTTATGAGCGTATTGCGCTAGATGAAGATCTCAATCGTTTCTTTAAAAATATGGATTTTGCGGCTCAACAGCAAAAGCAGGTGGATTTTCTATCTGATATTTTTGGCGGCCCAAAATTGGATCATGAGCTTGATCTGCGCGCCGTGCATCGCCCACTAGTGGCACGTGGCATGAATGAAAGCCATTTTAATAAAGTCGCTGAACATGTGATCGATATTCTTCGTGAAATGCACACAGAAGAAAGTGATATTACGGCAGCGATTGAAAAGATTGCCACTTTTAAGGACGATATTCTGGATCAATAAGCTTGCTTTACAGGGCGGCTAAATCAGGCTATGTAAGTTTCAAATGAAACTAAATGGCTTTTTATATGTTACGCCCTGACTCCTTCCTTTTTGCAGTGATTTTAACGGCACTGGTCGCTTTTGGTCCGATCTCGACGGACATGTACCTCCCGTCACTACCTGCAATGAAAGTGGATTTTGGGGCGACTGTTTCGCAAGTTCAGTTAACGCTTAGCATCTTTTTAGCTGGATTTGCCGTTTCACAGCTTTTTTATGGTCCGCTTTCTGATCGATTTGGCAGAAGACCTATTCTTTTATTCGGTATTGTGGTTTATGGGGTGGCAAGTGTTGCCTGTTTTATGTCAACTACAATCGAAGCTCTGATAATTTCACGATTTTTTCAAGCCTTTGGGGCTTGTAGTGGGCCTGTTTTAGGGCGTGCAATTGTGCGTGATGTTTATGGGCAAGAACGTGCAGCCCAAGTGCTGGCCTATATGGGCTCTGCCATGGCCTTGGCGCCAGCTGTTGCGCCTATGTTTGGTGGGTATTTACAAATCTGGTTTGGTTGGCAAGCAAGTTTCGTGGTGATTAGTATTTTTGCCGCCATCCTTGTTGTGCTTGTGGCCTTGTTAATTCGCGAAACTAACGAGCATCAAAACCCAGAAGCCCTAAAGCCTGCGCGCATAATTGGTAATTATCTTGAGCTGCTTAAACATCGTGGCTTTCTGGGGTATGTGTTACTAAACAGCTTTGTCTTTTCAGGGTTGTTTGCCTTTATTTCAGGCTCTTCCTTTGTCTTTATCGATGTGTTTGGTTTGGAACCCAATATCTATGGTATCTGTTTTGGTGTGGTTGTTTGTGGCTATATCACTGGAACATTGATTGCGGGCAAGCTGTCGCGCAAACTGGGCGGACCGAAAATGTTGCGCTATGGTAGCTTACTTTCTCTATTTGGCGGGGCTTTGCTGGTGGGGGTCGCTTATGGCGGGGGTGATAGCGCTGTGAGTGTCGTGTCCCCCATGGTCATCTTTATGATGAGTGTGGGGATTGTGATGCCTAATTCTATGGCAGGCGCTATTGGACCTTTTCCAAAAATGGCGGGCTCAGCTTCGGCCTTGATGGGTTTTTTACAAATGAGTTGTGCTGCTCTTGTCGGGGGCAGTGTTGGTCTGCTTCATAATGGCACGCATCTGCCCATGGTCAGTGCCATTGCCTTGATGGGTTTGATGACCTTTGTGACCTATCTGATTTTCATCAGAAAGAAAACCTAAGTTATTTGGGGCGACGTGCTGTTACAACCTGTTTCCACAGACCAATGTTTTTAAGGTGTGTGGAAAAAGAAATCCCGCTTACGCCAATGCCTTCAGAGGTGCCTTTTTTCGTCGTTGCCACATGGGTATAAGCGATTTTATAGGTGCCCTTATCATTATAGAAAATGGGCGAGCCTGAATCCCCATGTACTGCATCACAGCCATGTTTGATGACATTATATTGTTTGTTATAGCCCTTCATTTTACAGTCGTTATTCACACTGAGGATATGGGCTTTGTCTTGGCTGTAGCCTGCTTGAATGAAACGGGTTTTGCCGCGTGTGAGGCTGCGAAATAGGGCTTGATCAACGGCTGAGATTGGAATGGTGCCGACCTTTTTGCTCATATCTGCTTTAAGCTCAATGAAGGCCCAGTCTTTGGAGGCCACAGAAAGGCGTTGGCCTTTTTTCGGATCATAACCGGATGGGATATGGAATTTTGTGCCAATGCTATGTTCAATAAAACTGCCGCGACGATAGCCTGCCAGGAAATGGATGGTATGGGGCTTGAGCCAGACTTTGCGCTTTTTATTCCACAAACAATGCGCCGCAGTCAGCACCAGTTTGGGGGCAACAAGTGTGCCTGTGCAAAAACCGCCGATTTCTTTATTAAGCCGGCCAATGGCTGTCCACGGGTATTTGTTTTTTTCAATCAGGATGCGATCATCTTTGCCTTTAATGCCGCGCAATTGTGCTTTTTCAGCCGCAAAAAGGGGGCTCATTGAAAACATAAGAAGGGTCAGGCAGAGGATAAATCGCATGTTGCTTTCCTACTGGTTATGAACAGACAGGTCCGTAATAGTTGGGTTTTCCCCACATAAAGGACAACCTTTATCGCGTTTGACTTTCACATTTCTAAATTCACTGTGAAGGGCGTCATAAATCATTAAAGTGCCAGACATGGACTGACCAATGCCCATGATTTCTTTGAGGATTTCTGTTGCTTGGAGTGAACCCATGGTGCCGCAAATTGCCCCGAGCACACCCGCCTCTGAACAGGTCGGGACTTGTCCCGGCGGTGGTGGTTCGCGAAAAATGCAGCGATAACACGGCTTATCTTCGCCCTCAAGGTGGGCTTTATAGGTGGAAAGTTGCCCATCAAAGCGCAAAATTGCGGCTGAAACGAGGGTTTTCTTGGCGAAGTAACAGGCATCATTGATTAAAAAGCGGGTGGCGAAATTATCAGTGCCATCGGCCACAATATCGTACTGTGAAATGATTGAATTGATATTGCCCGTATTTAAACGTTCTTGATAGAGGTTGATGTTGAGAGCAGGATTGATCGACAGCAAGCTTTCTTTTGCACTTTCTACCTTAGCCACATCAATTGTTTGCGTGCTGTGGATAATTTGACGCTGCAGGTTGGAAAGGTCCACCACATCATCATCAATAATACCGATTGTGCCCACGCCAGCGGCTGCGAGATAGAGTAAAACAGGCGCACCAAGCCCACCAGCCCCGACAACCAGAACCTTGGCATTAAGCAGCTTACTTTGACCAACACCGCCCACTTCAGGCAGGAGGATATGGCGGGCATAGCGTTCTAATTGTTCTTCGTTGAAATCCATCGTCTGAGTTCCCTAATAAGACATATGATTTTTCACATAGCTGTGGAGGTGATGCAAGTCATCATCGTGAAATAATCAATGACTTATCGATTCTCTATATAAGTCATTCAACGCATGAGTTGAATGAGGGCTGAAGCAGTGCATACACCCTACTCTTTAAGCTAGAGGTTGACGTAAGGGCAATTATACTTTCGAGGTATGGGTGGCTAAAAAGTGAGCATTTGCACATAAAAGGGCTTAATTATTTTTATGTGAATGGTATACAGCGGGGCAAATACACAAAAATAATGCAAAATTGGGCGCTAGAGGACATTATGAAACTTCATGACATAAACATATCACGAAAACTTCCGGTATTTACGGTGATGTTGATCGTGCTGACAGGCATTTTGTTGAGCAGCACCATCTTAATGAAAGTGAATGATGGTTTTGAAGAGGCGGCAAAAGAAAAGCTGGTTGCCTTGGCAACGGCGCGAAAGTCCGAGTTGTCAAACTATCTCAATATCATTGCTAGTGATTTGAATATTCAATCAAATAGCCCCGTTGTCGTGGATGCCATGGATGATTTTGCAAAAGCATGGGCGAATGTGGGGGGCAATAAGCTTGATGTGCTGCAAAAAGCCTATATTACGGATAACCCAAATCCGCTTGGTGAAAAGCATAAGCTCAAGGCTGCAAATACGGGCTCGCACTATGATGAAATTCATGGGCAATATCACCCGTTTTTCCGTAATTTGCTTGAACAGCGCGCTTATTATGATGTCTTCCTTATCGACCCTCAGGGCAATGTGATTTATAGTGTCTTTAAGGAATTGGATTATGCAACCAACCTGAATACAGGCAAGTGGGCAGAGTCTGATCTGGCAAATGTCTATAAAGATGTTGCAGCTGCGCCAAGCCCCGATAAAACCATCTTCAAAGATTTCCGTCCCTATGCCCCAAGCTATGATGCGCCTGCCAGTTTCTTAGGCCGCGCTGTTTATAATGCCAATGATGTTTTTGTGGGTGTGTTGATTTATCAAATGCCAATCGGTGAAATTAACCGCATTATGCAAGCTTCTGCCGGTATGGGCGAAAGTGGTGAGACGTACATTGTAGGTGAAGATTTCTTCATGCGCAGTGACTCGCGTTTTTCCAAAGAAAGCACGATTTTAAAAAGCAAGGTTGAAGGCGCAACTGTGAAAGCAGCCCTTAAGGGCCAAGAAGGTGCGGATATCGTTGCGGATTATCGCGGCATTGATGTGGTTTCAGCCTATAGCCCTTTGACGTTTTTAAGTGCCAATTGGGCGATTTTGGCTGAAATTGATGTCTCAGAAGCCATGGAGACATCTGCAAGTGTGCGCAATATCAGCCTAATGGGTATGGTGGTGATTTCCATCATCGGTGCCTTGATCGCCATCTGGTTTGCCCGCAGCATTACGAGGCCGATTTCCACCAATGTGAATGCCATGAATATTCTGGCAACAGGTAATACGGATATTCATATTTCTGGAAAAGGGCGTGGTGATGAGGTCGGTGATATTTCACGTGCCTTACAGGTCTTTAAAGAAAATAAGATCAAGGCTGATGAGTTACAACTGGCTCAGGAAAAACGTCAAAGAGAGCGTATTGAACGTGCTGAAAAAATTGAAAATCTCATCAATAACTTCAGAGGTGAGGTAACGCAGTCCCTTGATGCAATGGGCGCGCAGGCAACGGACCTTGAAGGCAGTTCACAAAATATGTCAGCCATGTCAGAGCAAACTTCCACGCAAGCAACAGCCGTTGCAGCTGCTTCAGACCAAGCCGCAGCAAATGTGCAAACAGTGGCAGGTGCAGCTGAAGAGCTCAGTGCATCGGTGAATGAAATTAATGTTCAGATTGATGAATCTTCGCGCATTACCGAAGAAGCCCGCAGTAAAGCACAAGATGCCAATGAGTTGGTCAACAGTCTGGATGAGGCCGTTTCGCGCATTGGTGAAGTGGTTAATTTGATTAATGATATTGCTGATCAAACCAACCTTTTGGCCCTAAACGCCACCATTGAGGCCGCGCGTGCAGGTGAGGCGGGTAAAGGCTTTGCGGTCGTGGCAAGTGAGGTGAAAAACCTTGCCAACCAAACAGGTAAGGCAACAGAAGAAATCTCTTCTCAAATTGGCGCGGTACAGCATCGCACAAGTGATGCGGTCAGTGCCATTCAGGCCATTGGTGAAGTTGTAAATCGCGTGAGTTCGATCTCAGGCTCAATTGTTACTGCGCTTGAAGAACAAAGTGCAGCAACGGGTGAGATTGCACGCAATGTGCAAGAAGCCGCCAAAGGTACGCAGGAAGTTTCTGCCAATATCTCTGGTGTGAATGAGGCTGCGACAAATTCTGGTGAAACAGCAAATCACGTTCTGGAAGCAGCCAGACAGGTGAATGATCAGGCTGATAGCTTGAGAGATAAAGTCACAGAGTTTCTTGAGGGCGTTCAATCAGCTTAAAAGAAAACTGATCCAAAGTAAAAGCCCCGCACAAATAAATGTGCGGGGCTTTTTTATATGGTCATTATGATTTTGATTTCTGAACCACAATGCGACTAACGATACCCATGCCACCTTCATGAAAGCTGGAAGGTGCAAGCTCTCTTTCCGTTTCTTCCAGATGAAGGACTTTATAGGCGTTGAAGTCATGGGCGAGATCAAGGGCTGTGTAACAAAGCTCGCGAACTTGTGGCCCACCACAACCGCGCCCGAGATTATCGGGGTGAAAACATTCTAGAATGAAAATGCCGTTTTCTTTTAAGCTGTCCATCATGGCTTGATGCATGGCTGGGCGCTCATCAGGCATAAAATAAAGATGCAGGCAGGCAACCCCGTCATAGCTGTTGAGTGGCCAGTTCCATTTTAAAAGGTCTGTGCATAAACCTTCAAAATGGCTAGAGACTTTGCGCGTATCTGCTTGGGCTATGGCTTTATCCACTCCATTTTTTGAGCCATCAACGGAAAAGACATGAAAGCCCTGTTCAGCCAGCCAGACCCCGTTGCGCCCTTCGCCATCACCAACGCATAATATTTTTGCGCCTTCTTTATATAAAGGAGATTTTTGAGTGAGAAAACCATTGGGTGTTGTGCCAAAAACCAGCTCGTCACTGGCGTATTTCTCATCCCATTTTTCAATTACTTTATTCATCCGGTTGCATCGGTCCTTCTTTTAGTACCATGAGCCTAAAGGCTTCAATGGGAACGGGCGGGCTGAAATAATAGCCTTGGATATATTCACAGCCTCCTTTGCGAAGCTGTTCCATCTGTGTTTCTTTTTCGACCCCTTCTGCAACCACTTTCAGATTAAGGCTTTGCGCCATGGACAGGATGGCAGAAACAACGGCTGCGGCCTCGCTATCACTTGTGAGGTCCAGAATGAAACTGCGATCAATCTTGATCGTTGTGATGGGAAAACGCCGCAGATAGCTGAGAGAGGAATAGCCCGTGCCAAAATCATCAATAGACAGGCCGACCCCAAGTTCGCGCACTTTATGGAGCTGCTCAATGACGGTCTCATCATCTACGATCAACAGGCTTTCTGTGATTTCCAGTGTGAGGCGTTCAGCCGGAAGCCCGGTCATCTCCAGTGTGTTTTGCACCAGTTCAACCACGTTAATTCGCTGGAACTGACGCGAGGACATATTGACTGAAACGCCCGGTGGGGTGTCTGTTTTCTTGGCCCAAATCATGGCTTCACGACAGGCTTTTTGCAAAACCCATTCCCCGATGGGAATGATTAGGCCTGTATCTTCAGCCAGCGGAATGAACTTATCAGGATAAACATTGCCATATTCAGGCTGGTGCCATCTGAGCAACACTTCACAGCTTGAAAGGTTGCCGGTTTGCACGTCTACAATAGGTTGGTAATGAAGCACGAACTCTTCACGCTCTAAGGCTTGGTGAAGCGCAGTTTCAAGGGCGCGGCGCTCTGTTGCCTCATCGTTCATCTCGCGGGTGAAGAATTGGCTTAAATTACGCCCATTTTCCTTGGCCTGATACATGGCTGTATCAGCATTTTTGAGCAGGTCTTCCACATTGGTTGCATCATTGGGGAAAATGGTAATTCCGATACTGCCGGAAACAAAGGCAATGTTATTATCCAGATCATAAGGTGCGGATAGTTTTGCCAGAAGGTTTTCCGCAAGATGTTCAACTTGGCGGAAATCTGTTAAATCAGCAATGATGACGGTAAATTCATCACCGCCAAGGCGCGCGACTGTATCTGACTTGCGCACCAAGGAAGTCAAACGATTGGCGGCTTCTTGTAAAAGCAGGTCACCATAGGCATGCCCCAATGTATCATTTACATGTTTAAAACGATCCAGATCAATAAAGAGAAGGGCGATTTTCGTGTGGCTACGCTCAGCACTGATTAAGGCGCGTTGCAAGCGATCAAGAAACAGACTGCGATTAGGCAGGCCCGTTAGGGCATCATAGTTGGCCTGATAGAGGATGCGTTCTTCATCTTTTTTGCGGTTGGTGATATCGCTAAACAGGCTGATGTAACGGATAATTTTACCATGGTCGTCCTGAATGGTTTTGATTGAGAGCCACTGGGGGTAGACTTCACCGTTTTTGCGGCGGTTCCAAATCTCGCCTTCCCATCGCCCGGTTTTGAGCAAGGCCTCCATCATTTGCGCGAAAAATTGTTCCTTGTGGCGGCCCGATTTTAACATGGAAGGCGGCTGGCCCCTGACTTCATCAATGGTATAGCCGGTGATATCGCTAAAGGAGGAATTGACGGTTTCAATTTTGTTATTCTCATCACAAACCATAATGGCTTCAGAGGCTGCTTCAAAAACGGCAGCGGCAAGTTCAAGCTGTTCTTCAGCCTGTTTGCGATGGGTAATATCTTCTTTAACAGCAATGAAATGGGTGATTTGCCCGTGGGTATTCTTGATAGCGCTGAGTGAGGCACTTTCCCAAAAAATGCTGCCGTCTTTTCTTTTGTTGCAAAACTCCCCATGCCATTCTTCACCTTGAAGCAGTTGTTTCCACATATGGGAATAATCTGTTTTTGTTTCGATATTGGCAGATAGAACATTAGGGTTCTGTCCGATAATTTCCTCCAGGCTGTAGCCGGAAATTTCCGTGAATTTTGGGTTTACATATTCAATGGCGGCCTCAGCATTTGTGATCATCACACTGACAGGGCTTTGCTCAACGGCTTGGGACAGTTTCCTTAAGTTGCTTTCGCTTTGGCGGCGCATATGGTTTTCGCTGTGAACCGCATGAAAGGTGCGTTGAACCTGATTGGCAGATAAGATAATGATGGTCGAAAAAATAAGCCCGATAATGGCATTGGCAACAGTTTGTTCGCGCCAAGGGGCGATGATTTTTTCAAAAGGTAATTCTGTACTGATGACAAGACCAAAATTAGGGACTTGTGTATGGGTGGTCAGCGTTGCCTCGTCATAGGGGCGATCAGCATGATTAACGCTCAATTGTCGTTTTTCCCCAGACAGGATCATAGAGATATCATGATCAAAAGATTGTTGTTTGGGGATACTTAAAAGGCGTGACTCCGCCTTATAAAGTGCAAAACGATAGGAATGATCTTTTAAGCCAATGGTGTAGATTTTTTTGAGATAGTTTGAATCAATTTTAGCAACCACATAGCCCACAAGTTTACCAAGGGGATCATATATAGGGCGGCTTAAGCCAATTGAATGTGCCCCTTGCAGCGGGCCGATCATCAACTGGCGTTTAGGGTTGCGCAAAAGCCGGACCATAAACTTGTCATCGGTAATGGATTTAAATTGGGAATAATCAAAGCGATGGATAAAAAGGCTTTCACCACCAGCTTTAAGAATATGGACTTCTTTAAGCTGTTGCAGCCCCGCAAAGGCGGTTGCCAGCTGGTCATGGGCCATAACTGGATTGTCTTTTAAGGACTGCCATTCTTTAGAAAAATGAGTGACCGTGCGCATCATGGCGAGATCAACCGTCTTAATAGAAGAAGAGGTGTGATAGGCAAGACGGTTGCCTAAATTTTCAAGATGGTCTTCTGCTTGACTGACTTCACCCTCGTAACTTTTCCATGCAAAACCACTGCCGATGATCCACAGGATCAGGGCTAAAAATATCCCGCCGAGAAGAACGTTGAAATTTGCACCTTCTTCCGGGTCATGACTTGTGCTGTCTGTGGACATGTGTGGTTTCACGTTCAGCCTTCTTTGTTTCTTATGTTAAAAGCCATTATTGTTAAATAACGTCTTTTCCCCAATAGCTTAACTATACCACTTTCAGTGGCGTGAATCTATCTATCCAATCAGCTAGTAATTTTGTTAAATGTAAAAAGACTTTCTTTTTGCACTTGCGAAAAGCTCGTGTATGTTGATCACGTTATATATAGTGCCAAACCACATAGACTTTAGAGAAGGGGAAGATCGTGTCACTTTATGCTGATCTTTATGAGGCCAAGAAAACAACGGCCCATGATGCGGTCGCAAGCATTGCGGATCGTTCAAACTTGATTTTAGGCATGAGTGCGGCTATGCCGCCAGCTTTAATGGAGGCTGTTGCCAGCCGGGCCAAGCAGGGCTGGTTTACCAATCTTAATGTCTATTATATGCATGCCAGCGAAGCAGCGACAGAATCGCTTTTTGTGCCTGAGCTCATGCATGTGATTAAACCTCACCCTTTATTTATGAGTGGTCATGACCGCCAATTGGCCAAGCAAGGCTATGCAAAAGGCGAAGAATGGGTTCATTTCGTGCCCTGTCTTTTCCATCAGGCGGGCCGTTTGCTCACAGAATCCATTTCACCGGATTGTTTTGTGGTCACCGTTTCACCAATGGATAAGGCAGGTTACTTCTCTTTGGGGACCAATCCTGATTATGGTGCGACCGTTGTGCGCAAAGCCAAGCGTATCATCGTTGAAGTGAACGAGAATATGCCGCGCACCTTCGGGGAAAGCCTGCTGCATATCTCCGATATCGACATGATCGTTGAAAATAGCCCGCCTTTGATGGAAACCATCATCGGTGGCGGCGGTGTTGAAGATGAAAAGATCGCCCACTTTATTGCAGAGCGTATTCCCGATGGGGCGACTTTGCAGATGGGAATCGGCGCGGTCCCCAATTCTGTGATGGGGCAGTTGGAAAGCCACAAAGACTTAGGCCTTCATTCAGAGCTCTTTTCACCGCCCATGGTCGAGCTTATCAAAAAAGGTGTGCTTAACGGGCGACGCAAAACGTTGATGCCTTATAAACATGTCTACACATTGGCCCTTGGGGACCGTGATATGTTTGATTTCATGGATGATAACCCCTCTATTGTGGGCTATCCGGTGGCTTGGGTGAATAATCCGTCCGTGATTCGCAAAAATGAAAATATGATTTCGGTCAATGCGGCGATTGAGGTGGATTTCACCGGTCAGGTGAACTCTGAAAGTATTGGCGGGCATCAATTCTCTGGTACAGGCGGTCAGCTGGACTTTGTACGTGGTGCTTATGCCGCACCGGGCGGTAAATCCTTTATTGCGCTCCATTCCACAGCCAAGAAAGGCACCGTATCGCGAATCACCCCAGATATCACTGGTGGGGCGATTACCGATCCTCGCATGGATGTACAATATGTTGTCACAGAATATGGTGTGGCCGATATGAAAGGGCGCTCCTTACAAGAACGTGCCCAGGCTTTGATCAATATTGCCCATCCGGATTTCCGTGAAGAACTCTCACGCGACGCCCATGATAAGGGTATGATGTAAGAATCAGTCTTTAAGTATTCTCTAGAATCTAAAAAGCCTCCCAGATTTTCATGGGAGGCTTTTTTTATTTCTTCAGGTGTAAGTGAACACGGCCTTTGAAGTTATCCGGGTCAACAACGACTCCTTTATGGACAATCTCAATCTTGCCGGTTTTGCCCAAATGCATGGCCTGTTGTTTGACAGCTTGCATATATTTGCGCCAGAGCTGGGGGCCATCTTTAGGCTTTTTGCGTTGTTCGCCAATGACTTTCGCCATTTGCTCTACGGTGAGGGCAGACCCGTCAGCCAGTGTATCAAGAATACTTTGGGCGATGGGATCAATGACGGGTTCTTCCGTCTCTTCTGTATCATGTGTCATAACTACCCTTTTAACATAGCTGGCTTTTGACATGTAAGGCCTTTTGCTCGAGTCTCAGTTTTTTATATATAAGAGAAATAATATCTTATTTAATAACAATAACTTAGTATGATTAAGTCAGTTTTTGTGACCTTTTTTGATAATTTTTTG